>JAQYWA010000066.1 GCA_030145265.1 Desulfuromonas sp.
CTGGCCACACTCGAACTGCGAAACTCCTGCCATTCCCGGTATGAGATATAGCCCACGCAGACTGTGGCAGTCAGCAACGCGGTCAGCACGGTAAAAAGCTGAACCTTATGCTTCAGCGACAACCCCAGCATGGCCATTAGTACCCCCTCCGCCCGGCACGGGTGGTGAAAAAACGGGCCAATTCCGCGAAAAACACGGAACTGCGGGGCCAGCTAGAACAACATGAAACCACGCCCGCCCTCTCCCAACGGCCCATAACCGCCGGATAACGGTTGTAAATGAATAAAACCATACGTTTTCCAATACGTTGCAAATAGATCAAACTTAGGGTAACAAGCAATAAACATTCCACCAGGATCACACACAACGGACTGGACTTGACTTTCAGCTTGGGTTATTTTAACAAGTTCAAAAATCATATCGCACACAACATGTTCAACTTTCATTCGAACCACAGGAAGTGCCCCATGCAGAAAACAATCCTCACCGCTGTATCGATCATGGTTGCCGGAATGACGCTGATTTTTTTCATCCAGTCATCGAACAACCGGTTTTCTATCGTCACCGCCGACAACGGCCAGACGTACCAGGTCGACAAGCGCAGCGGCCAGACCTGGCTGATCGACGGCAAGAAAAAAATCCCCGTCGAAGACCCTAATGCACCCCGGCCGATTCTCGAAGAATTCGAGATGGACGCCAAAGAAGTGGCTAAACTCAGTGTCGAAGCGCGCTTGAGCAAGGGAACCTTTCTCGGCAAGGTTTATAACGGCAGCCATATCCCGCTGACCCGGGTGGTACTGAAGGTCACGGCAAAAGAGCCAAACGGCACCCTGCGCTGGACCCGCGACCTTACCGAGGGGATGTTCGTCAAGCCGATGACCACCGGCCGCTTTGCCATGAGCGTCACCGACGGCGACGATCTCGGCGAAGTCACCTGGACCGTCGTCAAGGCCTTCTCCCGCCCCATGACCAACAAATCCCAGGCGGGACGCTGAGGGAATTCGTGTAGGGGCAATTCATGAATTGCCCTTACGTCAGTATCAGACCACCTGCCGCCCCTCCTCCCCCTGTGACGTCGCCGGAGCGGAGTGGACGTTTTGCGAAACAGACGGACAAATGTCTGAGCAAAGCGAGTTTTTGTCCGTCCGCAAAACGTCTGCGAAGCGCAGGGAACCCGAAGGGCAAGGAGCGGGGTGCCCTTTCTCTGCTTACTCGCTTTGGGCAAGCAAAGAGAGTAAGTCGCCGTCTGGGGGCGAAACCCCAGGATTTTGGTCCGAATCAAGTGAATGCCTGAAATACACGATGGAGCGGCGTTGCCTTTTCTAGTCAAACCGGCAGAGCTGGTGGTTTACTGAACTACACAATTATTCAATACTGGAGAGAACCCATGAGTCTTCTGTTTACTTTGGCCGGATTGGCCTCGTTCTGTGCCCTGACCTTTTTCCCCACCCAGCTGCAGCTCACCCCCGAAATGAACAACCAGCTGCAGCTGGCTACCGTCGCACTGCTGGTCCTGTCCGCCCTGCTGCAATTGGTTGGCCTGCTGCGCCGCAAACCGACCCCAACAGCAGCCCCCCCGGCCCCGACCAGCAAAGCGGAACCGGCCGTGGCTCAACCGTCGGCAGAAAGCGTGGCCCAGGCCCAGGTGGTGCAGCTGCTCGCCCGCCTGCAGGAAAAAGGTCGGCTGATCGATTTTGCCATGGATGACATCACCCCCTACTCCAATGAAGAGATCGGCGCCGGCGCCCGGGTGGTGCATCAGGGATGTTGCGAGGTGCTTAAAGAAATGTTCGACATCCAGGCCGTCCACCTCGGCGACGAGGGCGAAACCCTCAGCTTGGCAGCCGATTTCGACGCTCGCGCCTACCGCTTGGTCGGCAAGGTGCCGGAACAGCCCCCCTTTACCGGTACCGTCCTGCATCGCGGCTGGAAAACCAGCAAAGTGGCCCTGCCTCGCCTTACCGACACGGCCCGCGAAGTAATCGCCCCTGCCGAAGTGGAAATTGGCTGATCCGTCTCGGGAGTTTCTGACTATGGAAAAACGCTACGCCCTGGGTATCGACCTCGGCACCTCTAACTCGGCACTGGCCTGGTGCACGGCAACGGAACCGGGGGCGCCGCAAGTACTGCCAATCCCCCAAATGTTGTCATTTCAAGCAACGGGCGAGAAAGACAGCCTGCCCTCGGCCCTCTATCTGCCGCTGGAGCAGGAACAAAACAGCGCCTCGGCCCGCCTTCCCTGGGAAAGTGACAGCCGCCCCGACGGCATCGTCGGGGAATTCGCCCATGCCCACGGCGCGCTACTCCCCGAACGACTGGTGACCTCAGCCAAATCCTGGCTGTGCAATGCCCAGATCAATCCCGAAGAACCGATCCTGCCCTGGAAATCGGACCTGGGCGAACGCAAAATCTCTCCCTTCGCCGCCTCGCAGCGCTACCTTGAGCATTTGCGCCAGGCCTTTGAACAGGCCCTGGCTTCCCGGGGCGATCAAGCGGATATGGCCGAGTGCGAGGTGGTGCTGACCGTTCCCGCCTCCTTCGACGAGGTGGCTCGCATCCACACCCACATGGCCGCCGAAGCGGCCGGCTGGGGCGAAGTCACCCTGCTCGAAGAACAGCAGGCTGCCTTCTACCACTGGATCGACGTCTGCGGCGAACGCTGGCGCGAGCAGGTCAGCCCCGGCGACATCGTACTGATCTGCGACGTCGGTGGCGGAACCGCCGACTTCAGCCTGGTGGCGGTCACCGAACAGCAGGGACAGCTGAACCTTGAGCGAATCAGCGTCGGCGATCATATCCTGCTCGGCGGCGACAACATGGACCTGGCGCTGGCCTACACCCTCAAGGCCGAACTCGACGGACAGGGGAAGAAGATCGACAACTGGCAGCTCCTCTCCCTGGTCCATTCCTGCCGCCTCGGCAAGGAAAAGCTCTTTGCCGACCCGACCCTGGAGGCCTTTCCCATCTCCCTCCCCAGTCGCGGTTCCAGCCTGTTCGCCCGCACCATCACCAGCCAACTGACCCGCGAGATACTCGACCGGGTGCTGCTCGACGGATTTTTCCCATGCAGCGGCATTGACGAGCATCCGCTGCGCAAACGCCAGGTCGGCCTGCGCGAATTCGGCTTAGACTACGCCGCCGACCCGGCGCTGAGCAAACACCTGGCCCAGTTTCTGGCCCGCAGCTGGCAGAATGTCCAATCCAACGAACAGATGAAGAACCTGCTTGGCGAGCGGATCGGCGAAGACCGGGGCGTCAACTTTCTGCGCCCGAGCGCGGTGCTGTTCAACGGCGGCGTGTTCAAGGCCGATCCCCTGCGCCGGCGGATGCTCGACATCCTCGCTGGCTGGAACGGCAGCGAAGCGGTGCAGGAACTGGCGGGCTCCCATTTCGACCTGGCCGTGGCCAAAGGCGCCGCCAGCTTTGCCCGCACCCGGCTCACCGGCGAAGGTATCCGCATCAAGGCCGGCACCGCCCGCTCCTACTACATAGGCCTCGAATCATCGATGCCGGCGGTCCCCGGGTTCGTCCCGCCGATCAAGGCGATGTGCGTCGTTCCCCAGGGGATGGAGGAAGGGACGGAAGCCGCCCTGGCCGGCCAGGAATTCGGTCTGGTCACCGGCGAACCGGTGGAATTCCGGTTTTTCAGCTCAAGCATCCGCGCCGGCGACCAGGTTGGAAATATCGTCGAAGACGAAAATGAAATCGAAGAAACCGCGCAGCTCGAAGTGACCCTGCCGCCGGCCGAGGGGAAAGCGGGGGAACTCATCCCCGTCACCTTGCATTCGGTGATCACCGAACTCGGCACCCTGGAGCTGTGGATGCGTCACGAGCCGAGCGGCAAGCAGTGGAAAGTAGAATTCAATGTCCGTACCCAGTAAGCCCCGCTTTACCATCGGCATCGACCTTGGCACCACCAACAGCGTACTTGCCTACATCGACCTGAAACACCCCCAACGCGGGCCGCAGGTTTTGCCGCTCCCCCAGTGGGAATCGGCCGACAGCTATGCCAGCCCCGAACTCCTGCCTTCGTTTCTCTGCGCCCTGACTCCGGCTGAACGGGACACCGGCTTCAACGCCGCCGACGGCCCCGTCCCCGGTGCCTTTGCCGGCTGGGTTTCCGGCCTTTACGCCCGCGAGCAGATGGCCCTGCGCCCGGGACGAGTGGTCTCATCGGCCAAGTCGTGGCTCTGCCACCAGGAGATCGACCGGACCGCCCCCATCCTCCCCTGGAAGTCGGAAGACATCCCGGCCGAGAACCGGCTGTCACCGATCCAGGTCAGCAGCGCTTACCTGGCCTGCTTCAAGGACAACTGGAACCGCGCTATGGCCGAAGGCAACCCGGCCGCCGCCTTTGAGCGTCAGGAAGTGGTCGTCACCGTACCGGCTTCCTTCGACGAAGTAGCTCAGCAGCTCACCCTCGAAGCGGCGAAAATCGCCGGATTTCCAGGCTCTATCCGGCTGATCGAGGAGCCGCAGGCGGCCTTCTACGCCTGGCTCGACAAGGGCCGCAACCTGACCCTGCTGTCCGACCTGCTCGACACCATGCCGGACAAAGTTGCCAAGGTGGTGGTCTGCGACATCGGCGGCGGCACCACCGACCTCAGCCTGTTCGAGGTGCGCGGCGATCCCGACGCCCCCAACGGTCTCGGCCTCAAACGCCTGGCGGTCAGTGACCACATCCTGCTCGGCGGCGACAACATCGACCTGACCCTCGCCTACCTGTTGGAGAAAAAACTCACCGGCGGTCGCACCAAGCTTTCGGGCCGGCAGTGGAACCAACTACTGGTCCAGGCCCGCGACCTCAAGGAACGCCTGCTGCGCGACGACGTCGAACGGGAGCAGAGCGAGTTTACCGTCACCCTGGCCGGCAGCGGTTCGGGACTGTTCGCCTCGACCCTGACCGCCAGAATCGCCGCCGCTGAAGTACGCGACTGCGTCCTCGAAGGATTCTTCCCTGCCTGCGGGCGCGAAGAACGCCCCCGTAAGAGCGCCGGCGGCCTGCGCGAGTGGGGACTCCCCTTCGCCGCCGACTCCGCCGTCACACGGCATCTGGCCGCCTTTCTCGACGGCCAGCGAATCGACGCGGTTCTCTACAACGGCGGCTCGGTTACTCCAGATTTTCTGCGCAACCGGTTGACCGCCCTGCTGGCCGATTGGCAGGAAGGCTACGCACCGACCGTGCTAGCCAGCGATTCGCTCGCCATGGCGGTAGCCAGGGGGGCCGCCAAATACGGATACCTGCTGCTGCAGCCCAAAGGCGGCGAACGCATCACCGGCGGCCACGCCCACGCCCTCTACCTTGAGGTCAAGCAGAAGAAAAAGGGCCACAGCCTGGTCTGCGTCCTGCCCCGCGGCATGGAGGCCAATGAAACGATCGCCATGCACCAACAGGCCTTCGACCTGCTGGTCAACCAGCCGGTGCGCTTCCAGTGCTACTACTCGGCCCGCCGCCATGGCGACCGGCCCGGCGACGTGATCGAGTGGAACGCCGATGACTTCCACCCCCTGCCGCCCCTGCAGACCGCGATCCACCTCCCGGCTGAGCGCCCCAAGCCGGCCAACAACCGCTTGCGCATCAGCCTCGAATGCACCCTCAACGAACTCGGACTACTGCAGTTATACTGCGTGGAAGAAGACGGCAGCGGACGCTGGCGCCTCGACTTCAACCTGCGCAAGAGCGCGCTGGAGGAAAAACCGCTGGAGCTGGAAGCGGCCCCACTGGTCCCCGCCGAAAAGATCGCCCGGGCCCAGCGCTGCATCCTCTCTCTCTACGGCAAGAAGATGGATCCGGACTTTCCTGATCTCAAACCGAACCAGTTGCTGCGCCACCTGGAAAAAGACCTCGGCAGCGAACGGGGACAGTGGGATTCGCTAACCCTGCGCACGCTCTGGCCCTCCCTGGCTCAGGGGATGACCCGACGCAATCGCAGCGTCGCCCACGAACTGGCCTGGCTTTACCTGGCCGGCTACGCCCTGCGCCCCGGCTACGGCGTCGAACTGGACGATACCCGCATCGAAGAGTTGTGGCGGTTGTTCGGTCTCGGCCTGGCCTTCTCCAACGACAAGAACGCCCTCAACCAGTGGTACATCCTCTGGCGGCGGGTGGCTGGCGGCCTCAACGGCCAGCGCCAGGACAAGCTCTTTAACAAATTGCAGGGGCAGATCAAGGCCGGCAGTGAAATTCCCCAGGAGTTGCTGCGTCTGGTCGGATCATTGGAGCGCCTGCCGCTGCCGACCAAGCAGTCCCTGGCCAAAAAGCTACTGGCCGGGTTTCAGCGCTTCAAACACCGCGAACCCTATGCCTGGGCCTTGGGCCGCATCCTCAGCCGCACCCCCCTACATGCAGGCCCAGACAGCATCCTGCCGCCTGCCGAGGTGGACAAGGCCTACCAGAAACTGAAGGACCTCGACTGGAAAAGCCCCGAACATTCTTCACTCGTCCCGCTGTTCACCCAGGCCGCCCGCCGCACCGACCAACGCGATGTCGACATCAGCCCTGACCTGCGCGAGGCGATCCTGACTAAGCTGAATGAAGCTGGCGCCCGCGCTGAGCAGCTGCGCGTCGTGCGCGAATGCATCCCCATCGCAGAAGCCGACCGCATCGCCCAGTTCGGCGAATCGCTGCCGGCAGGGCTGTTTCTGGTGGCACGGCAAGGAAACAAGTGAAGGGACCCCTGTTTAAATGTCAGCCATTACGAGACTATGTCAGCTCATGCCCTCTACTGGCGCGAAAAGATCAGTAATAATTACTGAGACACGTTAGGCAAACAAAGTGTCAAGGTTTTTAGAATCGATCAACCATGATGGCGTCGCAAAAAGTCCGCCCGGCATTACGGCGCTTTTTCAGGACCTCGACCTACCTGATGTAGGCCTTCGCCCCTGAAAAATCACCAGGCCTTGAAGGTCGAAATTTTTACTTAGCCATCTCAAGACTTTTTTGCGAAAGCATCAACCATGACTACTTGAATTCCGAATAACATCTGCCATACTCAATATTATCTAAAGCGAGTTTGTGTAAGATCTCAGTTGCCACCTGGCTTGATCCGTCGTCAGCCAGGGACTATCCACCCAGACCTCTTGGAGCTATGTGGTTTTTGGGCCTTGCACAACAAAAAGGTTCTCTCTGGCAGGGAAAAAGGAGCGAGAAAAATGGCAGAAGGTACGGTTAAGTGGTTTAACGACGCAAAAGGTTTTGGATTTATTGAGCAGGACAATGGACCGGATGTATTCGTTCATTTTTCTGAAGTGCAGGGAGAGGGTTTTAAATCTCTGGTCGAGGGCGACCGCGTGTCCTTTGAGGTCACTGAGGGCCAAAAAGGACCTCAGGCGTCTAACGTCAGGAAAATATAGTAAAGACCTTTAAAACCTCACGAACTTAAAAGAGCCTTACGGTCAATCCATGGGGCTCTTTTAAGTTCAACTCAATGCCTCAATTTGTGTGTCCTGGAAAGTATAACCCCTTCAAGGCGTGCTGGACGGCTGTTTCGGTGTTTTCACTGACCGCAAGACTCGAATCATCAGTTCCACGGACGAACGCTTCCAGGTCGGAGAGAGCCTTGATGTCGATCCCACCTTCTTCACCCTGCCCAAAGGGGAGAGCACAGCTAAGATCATCGAGTTCCATGGCTACTATTACGCCGTGGGCTCAAGGACCAGCGCCGGGTACCGCGAATACAAAGTAAATGACGGCTATGAGAATGACGTCATTGGCATGGTCTTCGTACCCTTGGCAGAAATCGCAGACCAGAAAAAAAGGATTCACCGCCGCCGACAAATGGGCGTGGGAGTTGCTAATACCCGGGTCAGCGAGCAGGACTGCATGGAACTGGCCACCTTCTACATCGGCAACAAGTGGCTGGGTATCAACGCCACCAAGGTCCGCGAAGCCATCAATTCCGACGGCATCACTACCATCCCGGGAGCCCAGGAATTTGTGATCGGCAAACTCCTGCATAACAACAAAGTTCTCACCATCATCGACATTCGCACCCAGCTGAGGCTTCCTGATGAAAATTTCGATACCAATGCACCGATCGTGGTTATGGAAACCGAATCCGACTGTGTAGGCCTTGTTGTCGACGCCTTAGGAGAAATTCCTCAAGTCAACCTAAACCGGGTGGATTTAGGCAAAAACATTCTGGACTCACAACAAAGCTACATTGAATGTATAATCAAACCGGCCGACAAGTCCGACCAGAAGGATCTTCTGGTTGTGCTTGACCCGGCAAAATTGGTAAGAACGTTGATAGGAACGCAGCATTAGCATGCGGCACAATTAACCAGCTGACTTTAAGTCAAAATCATGTTGGTACATCCACACGACAAAGCCCCACCGGAAACCGGTGGGGCTTTGTCGTGCAAAAGAAATCAATTTTATTCACAAAGATCGACCTTCATATCCCAACTCTTGATTTTCATGGTGCCATTGACCGCCAGATTCTGCTGCATCTTGTAACAGCGGTCGAACAGTTGCGGCTCGTGACCGACGCCGGCAGCAATGCACCGTTCGGTCGACATTGCCAAATAATCCTTGAGGATCGGCTTATAGTCGGGGTGCGCGCACTTCTCGATAATGAGCTTGGCGCGATCCTTGGGTGCCAGCCCGCGCAGGTCGGCCAGGCCCTGCTCGGTAACCACGCAGTCGAGGTCGTGCTCGGTATGGTCGATATGCGGAGCCGTGGGAACCACGCAGGTAATGCCGCTCGGATCGATTTTGGACGGCCGGGTCGACGGGGTGTGCATGATCTTCAGGTAGCCATTGCGCAGGTAATCGCCGCTGCCGCCAAGACCATTGATCATCCGGGTGCCGCCGACCAGGGTCGAGTTGGCGTGGGCGTACATGTCGATCTCTACCGGAGTATTCATGGCAATACAACCGAGGCGACGAATCGGCTCGGGAGCATTGGAAATCGACAACGGCCGCAGCACGATTTTGTCAGCATACTTATCCCAGTTATCGAACAGGCGCGGGAATCCAGGATCTTCGGAAAGAGACAGCGAGCAGGCCGAGGCAAAATTGAGCTTACCCGAATCGAACAGGTCGAGCATGGTGTCCTGCAGCACCTCGGTGTAAACGGTCAGGTTTTCGAACGGCCCATTGGCCAGGCCGCCGACTACGGCATTGGCGATCGAACC
>JAQYWA010000067.1 GCA_030145265.1 Desulfuromonas sp.
CAGATCATCTTGACGGCGGTTTCCTCGGATAGATTCATGGTGTTGATCACCAGGTCGTAGTTGAGCGGGTCGCTCCAGTCGCGGTCAAAGTAGTACTTGATGAAGCCGGCCCGCTGCTGGTCGGACTTGCGAACCAGAACCCGCGCCAGGTCCGGGTCAATCCATTCACGCTCGGCCCAGCGTTCGATCCGCTCTTCAAATGGAGCGATGATGCGCACGCGCAGAACGCTGTCAATCCCCTTGAGCAGATCTTGACCGCCGCGGCCATAAATGATCACATTCCCCTTCAGGGCGTACTCAAGGATGATGAGTTCGATCCGGTGGCAGTAGGCTTCGGTCAGAGAGTCGTCGTTTTCGACGAACGCCGGGGGTTTCTCGTCAGCCTTGTCCACCGCATCGGGAGACAGCCCGTAATCCGCGGCGACTTTTCTGATTTCGTCGCCGTCAACCAGGGTGTACCCGAGTTTTTCAGCAGCCTTGTGAGAAACAGGAATGCCTACGCTGCCCATCTCTCGTGAGATAGTTATGATTGCCATGATTCTCCTCTCTGCATTACATTATTCTGCAAAGTTAGCAGTCGATACTATCAATTCCTGGCGGTGATGAAAAGTGTTTATATTCGCCCAAGATTTTTTCTTGCGCCAGGATGGTGAAACCGTGCATCTGACTGCGTCAGAGCGACGGCTTGTGATCGAAAAAATGTTGTGCTTCGATAAAGCGGACCGTTCGGCTTTTTGAACGCATGACGATCGAGTGGGTTTCCCCCCCTCCGGAGAAGTAGCGAACGCCTTTGAGCAGGTCGCCGTTGGTGACCCCGGTGGCGGCAAAGAAGACGTCGCCTTGGGCCATGTCCTCGGCGGTATAAACCCGGTCGAAAGCCTCGATGCCCATAGACTGTGCCCGGTCTCGCTCTTCTCGACTCAAGAACACCAGGCGTCCTTGCATGTCGCCCCCCATACACTTGAGGGCTGCTGCTGCCAGCACTCCTTCGGGGGCGCCGCCGATGCCCATCAGCATGTCGACGCCGCTACCGGCTACCGCTGCAGCGATAGCTGGAGCCACGTCGCCGTCGCTGATCAGGTGAATGCGTGCGCCGGCCTTACGGATTTCGCTGACGATTTTGTCGTGGCGAGGGCGGTCGAGAATGACGACGGTGAGGTCTTCAATGTAGCATTTTTTTGCCTCGGCAATCCGTTTCAGGTTCTCCGTCGGGGATGCGTTGATATCGATGGCCCCCTTGGCGGTAGGTCCGACGGCTATTTTTTCCATGTACATGTCGGGAGCATGGAGAAACCCGCCGCGGGGGGCGATAGCGATGGTAGCGATCGAGCCGTTCATCCCCTTGGCGCAGATGTTGGTCCCTTCGAGAGGGTCGACGGCGATGTCGACTTCATGGGTATCGCCGTTGCCGACTTGTTCGCCAATATAGAGCATCGGCGCCTCATCCATTTCGCCTTCGCCGATGACCACGGTGCCTTTAATGTCCATCGAGCCGAGGGTGCGGCGCATGGCGTCGGTGGCCGCCTCATCCGCCGCCATCTTGTTGCCTTTGCCAACCCAGCGGCTGCAGGCGAGTGCTGCCGCTTCGGTTACGCGTACCAGTTCGAGCGCGAGGTTGCGATCCATCTATGGTCTCCTTGCTGCCGTTGCGAAAGTTTTAATCGGCCGGTATGATGGCACGATTTGCAATGAAAAACAAGTTCCAGCTGGCATATATATGCTATATTGAATGTGCTGGTTCATTTATCGGGAGAAGTAACGATGATGTCGTTGAAGTATTTTCTTTTGGCTTTTTTCGGGCTGCTGCTGGTCGGCACCCCGGGGCATGCTGCCCTGTCGCAGAATATTTCCGCTGCCCAGGCTCGGGATCTTTTGAGCGCCGAACCGGGTATTTTTCTTCTCGATGTGCGTACCCCCGAGGAGTATCGACAGATCCGACTCGAAGGGGCTCGGCTGGTGCCCATCGACCAATTGCTGAAACGGATCGGGGAACTGCCGAAAGACCGTTCGATTCTGGTCTACTGCGCCGTCGGGTCGCGTAGTTCGCAGGTGGCCAACTACTTGGCCCGACTCGGTTATCCTGCTGTTTACAATCTGTACGGCGGGATTTACGCCTGGCAGTTGCGCGGCTACCCGGTCATTCAGGGGCGGTCCTGACGGAGGCTTATGGATAAAAACTTTTTCGTCTGGGCGCACCGGGGCGCTTCCGCCGAGGCTCCTGAAAATACCCTGGCGGCGTTTACCGCGGCGGAGGCTGCCGGCGCCGATGGTATCGAGCTCGATGTGCACCTCAGCCGTGATGACGTTCCGGTCGTCATTCATGATTCCACCGTCGATCGGACTTCCAGTGGGCATGGTGCCGTGGCCCGGCTCAGACTCTCTGAACTGCGGCGCCTGGATGCTGGCAGCTGGTTTTCCCCCCGATTTGCCGGCGAGCCGGTGCCGACGCTCGAAGAGGTGCTGCACTGGGCCGAAGGGCGGCTACGGCTGAATCTTGAAATTAAAGAGTATGCTGCCGGCCAGGCCATTCTCAAACTGCTGCCCCTGTATCCCCGCGCTCGCATCCTGGTGTCGTCGTTCGATCACAAGCTGCTGGCGGCCCTGCGTCGGCTCTATCCGGAATTACCCCTTGGTTTTCTGCTTGACTCAGTATTCTGGCGGGGTGCGGTGCGGCGGGCTGTTGCCGCGGGGGCGGAAAGCTTGAATCCTCGTGAGGATCTGGTCAGCCGGCCGTTGCTGGCGGCCTGCCGTCACCATGGGCTGGCTGTTTATCCCTGGACTGTGGACGCTCTGCCGCGGATTTCTATTTTGGCGCGCATGGGGGTGGCCGGCGTCTTCACCAACGATCCATTGCGGGTGCTTGCGCTACGTCGAAAATGAGTGCTTCTTTGTCGGGACATGCCGTTAAGTTGCCAGAAGTACAGTGTGATTTTGACACGCGCCGGGGAGGGTGGTATGCTTTACCGTCAGAGGGATCTAGCTTGGGGAAGGTTCTGTCTTAATGCTGAGAGATTTAAAGCAGGTGCGATCCATTGTATTTGATCTGGATGGCACGCTGTACAAAAGCGACGGCCTCGCCAAAGAGATTCAGGAAATGGCCGCTTCTCTGGTGGCCGATACCCGGGGCGTCTCCCTCAAGGAGGGGCGTACTTTGCTGCGCAACTCCCGCAAGCGGTTGGCCGAGTTGCTGGAAGAAGAGCCGACTCTGACTCGCACCTGTCTGGCCTTGGGGATCGAGGTCCCCGAATTTCACCGGGCTATGCAGAGCGGGGTTCGGCCCGAACGATACCTTGAGCCCGACCCGGTTTTGCAGGCGCTGCTCGATTCGCTGGTAGGGGGGTGGGATCTCTACCTTTACACCAACAACAGCTTGCCTCTCACCGAGAAAATCCTCGCCCTGCTCGGGGTCGAGTCGGTGTTCCGCCGCTTGTATACCATCGAATTCAACTGGACGCCCAAGCCTGATCCCGAGACCTTACAGCGGGTGCTTGAAGATGTCGGCGGTCCGCCCGATAGTTTTTTGTTCGTGGGCGACCGGGAACAGGTCGATTTGAAGGTTCCCCAGGCACTGGGGATTCCGACTCTGCTGGTTTCCGAAACCCCAGATCTGCTGCAGATTCACAAGATTCTCGGGATCGTCCCCTGAGGTTGCATGCGGCCGATTCTTGCCTTGTTTTATCCTCACCTCTCATGTAAAATCTCAATTTTATTTTCGCCTGAGAAAGAAGTTTTATCATGATCGAGAGCATGACTGCTGAAAGCCGGCCGGAACTGGAAGCCTTCATCCGTCGGCGTATCGCCGAGACGGGCGGGATTTCTTTCGCCGAGTACATGGGACATTGCCTGTACCACCCGGATCAGGGGTACTATATTGCGCCGCGCGAGCGGATCGGCAAGGGAGGCGACTTTTTCACCTCGACCAGCGTTCATTCGGCGTTTGGTCGTCTGATTTGCCGGCAGTTGGAGCAGATGTGGCAACTGCTGGGCAAGGGTGATTTCACTATTGCCGAGCAGGGAGCCGGCGAGGGTCACCTGTGTCTCGATATTCTCGACGCGGCCGCAGAGGAACATCCGGAGTTCTACCGATCCCTGTCGTATTGCCTGGCCGAGATCAGTCCCGATAACCGCCAGCGGCAGAAAAATCTTCTCGGGGCACATCTCGACCGGGTCCGCTGGAGCACGCTGGCTGAGTTGGACGGGATGGAAGGCTGTTTCCTGACCAATGAACTGGTCGATGCGTTTCCCGTCCATCTGGTCGAAATGAAGGATGGGCAACTGCAGGAAGTCTTCGTCATCGATCAGGACGGAAGTTTTGGCGAAGAACTGCGGGCGCTGTCGACAGTGAAAATTCAGGAGCATCTTGAGGGGCTGGGGGTCACGCTGGTCGAAGGGGCACGGGCCGAAGTCAATCTCGAGGCGCCACGCTGGATGACCGAAGTCAGTTCCGTACTGCGGCGCGGCTTCGTCATTACTGTTGATTACGGCTATCCCGCTGCCGAACTCTATGCGCCCTGGCGCAGCAGCGGAACCCTGATGTGCTATTATCGCCACACCTCCGGCGAGGATCCGTACCAAATGGTTGGCTGCCAGGATATCACCGCCCATATCGACTTTACGACCCTGGAACAGGTCGGCAAAAAACAGGGGTTGGAACCGCTCTTTTTCGGTGAGCAGTACCGGTTTCTCATGGGCCTCGGTTTCGTTGAGGTGCTGATGGAAATGGAGGCCCGTACCACCGATGAGAATCAGGCCCGGGCGTTGCGGTTGACATTGAAAAACCTGATCATGCCTGATGGAGGCATGGGGGAAACCTTCAAGGTGCTGGTCCAGGGCAAAGGGGTTGGCCCGGTGCAGCTTCTCTGTCAACGCAGCATCCGCGATATCCCATTGCCGATGGCAGGGATGTTTTAGACGCAACCGCAGCGGTCTCGACTGTGCTTGACCGGAGAGTCGGGCCGCCTGCTTGTAAGGACTCCGCAAGGAGATTATACTGAAACTGTGAAGAGAGGAGAATTCAGATGAAACAACAGGTACAGGAAGCTCTTAATCTGGTCCGCCCCGCGCTGCAGGCTGACGGCGGCGACGTGGAGCTGGTCGATGTGAGCGAAGACGGAGTGGTTAGTGTAAAACTCACCGGGGCTTGCGGTTCCTGCCCGATGTCCACCATGACCCTTAAGATGGGGATCGAGCGGACCCTGAAGGAAAAGGTCCCCGGCGTCAAAGAGGTGGTTCAGGTATGACCTGAGCTCTCAAAGAGGAGGTTGGTATGATCAAAGTCAAGACTTTCGGTGAGCCCCTGCAGCCCTTTAAGACCCATAAGGAACTGCTTGAGCTCGATCAGCGGATCAACCGATTTATCGAAGAAACCGACATCCGCAAGGTAATAAACCTGAGTGACACGGCAATTGCCGATAACACCGGGGCGACCATCGGCCTGGTGAGGGTTCTGGTTTACGAAGACTAAGCATACACCTCTTGCAGAAACACCAATAGCAACGAAAAAGGAGCCGTTTATGGCTCCTTTTTCGGTGCTTCTTTTATTGAAATTTAAAGCGCCCCCCTCCTAGAACATCAATTCCCCTGTGGTACAATTAAGAAAATTTAGGCACCTGGGGAGATCTTCGGGTGTTTCTCTCTGTCTTGATGTACCGAACCGAGCAACGGGGGATAGACAAAATGACAAACCGAAAATCAGCGAAAGACAACGAAACTCTCCTCCATCACATGCAGGCGGTCAAGGGGGGCAAGCGGCGTTTTGAAAACGCGTTTCAGGGCGTGGCCCGGATGATCCTGGAGCAGGATATCGAGAAGGTCGTGGTCAACGGTAAGACCACCTATGACTTCAAGATTTTCCGGACGGGCGGCAAGCATGTCATCGGCATGTACGACGAGATCAACAGTTTTGTCTCCTTTGTGAAGGATGCCGCCGAAGGGGGTTCCTCCAAGGAGATGGCCTTCGTCCTGGTCGGCGAACCAGGCAACGGCAAAACCTTTTTTGTCGAGTTTCTCTGCAGCAAGTATCGGAGTTTTCTGTCTCTGCCGGAGAATCGCAAGTACACCTTCCAGTTTACCGGCCTTGATCAGCTGGAAAGCTACGGACGGATCAGCGTGATTGAATCGCAGAACTACGAAGATCCGATGGTCCTGGCAATGAATCTTTTCGATACTCCGGATGAAACTCGTGCGTTTCTGGGCAAGCAGGGGCTTTCCAATGAGGAAATCGATACAATTTATCTGAATTACCGGCCGATGGGGGCCTGCAGCGCCTACATCTGGGATGACCTGCGGGGTTTCACTGGTGGCGATATCGACGAGATGCTCAAGCATATCAAAATCGTGCCGGTGCCCTTGACCGAAAGCCTCGGCACGGTGACCGGCAAGTATGCGGCCAAAGACAAAATCACCTCGAGCGCCGTCGACCTGCTCGGTGAAGAGTCTATCCAGCGCCTGTTGCACATCACCGACACCAACAACCCCTACCGGTTCGACCTGCGGCGCGGGGCCCTGGCCCGGGTGGCCGGCGGCGGCATCCATTTTTCGGACGAAATTTTCAAAAACAAGAAAGACCTGGTGCAGGTCTATCTCGGCGTGATCCAGAACCGGATGATCGAGATCGACGGCTACAAGTGGCCGATCGACTCACTGATCATCGCCACCAGCAATAACTCCGAATTCAACCGCTTTCTGGCTGAAAAGGAAGAGGCGCCGATCGTCGACCGTTGCCGGATCTGTTACGTTTCCCACAACACCAATTACCGTATGCAGAAGCACCTGACCGCGTACGCCATCGGCAGCGACACCAAGACCACCCTGACCCGCGAGGATCTGCACCAGGATCCCAACCTTAACTACGCAGCATCGATCGCGGTTATCCTGTCGCGGTTGCCCCATTCCGAAAAACTTACCCCGGTTGAGACCATGAAGCTCGCCGCCGGCGAAGTGGCTGGCGAGAAGAGTCTCAAGGCCCTGGCCGAGGTGATCGATACGCTCAATCAGGATCCGGACATCACCAAGCGTTTCGGTCAGAAGGGCCTGGGACAGCGCAACCTTGGCCGCGTCATCCAGTTGCTGGTGGAGAGTTCCGAGACCAACGAGGGGCGCTGCATGGTCGCCTACGATGTGTACAATGCCGTTGAGCGGGTGATTCTCGACTACGTCTCCGACGCCCACGACCGGGCCAAGTATCTCGAGGATCTGAAAACTGCCCGGGGCCTGTATCGCGAACGGGTGATGACCGAGATGTTCAACGCCTACATGGACGAGCCCTACGCGATCCGCAAGGATGTCATGAATTACGTCAATACCATCATCGGTATCGACGCCGAGAATCTCGGCCCGGATAAAATGTGGAAATACAAGGACCCGCAGACCGGCGAGTTGAAGGCGATGAAGATTGACGAACGCTACGTGCAGAATATCGAAGACCGTCTCGGCCTCAAGACCGAAGAGCAGCGCGAAACCTTCCGTACCGCAGTCCGCAAGATTTACGGGCAGAAGATTTCCGTCGATCCCAACTACGACTTTATGGACAACCTCGAACTGGTCAAGGCCGTCACCGACGTGCGGCTCAAGTCGGATATTGCCGGTGCCGGCAGCCTGATCGGCGCCCTGGCCAACCGCACCAACGAGGAGAACCAGAAACTCTACGACCGCATGATCGACACTATGCTGAACAAACTCGGCTATTGTCGGACCTGTGCTCAGAAGACTATTGAGTATTTCTGTACCCAAGAGGACGAAGAGTAGAGGGGCGAGGCGACGATGAACCCCAGACTGAAGGCACTTTTTAACAGTATCAAGGCGCAGGGGGTGTCCCCCGAGCGGGAGCGGCGGTTGCTGCAGGAGCTGCATTCCGGCAGCGACCATGGGCCGGTCCCGCCTGCGGCCAGTCCGCTGCGTCGGTTGGACGAAGCCTTTGCCCAGCTCTATGGTGCCGGGGATCTCTGCGCCATGCAGAAAATGGATTCCGGGCAAGGATCGTACTCTACCAGCATCCGCTCCCTCGATGAACTGCTCGAGCGGGACAACCGACGGGAACAGGATGGTTTCCCCCGCAAGATTCGGGTCGGCCGAATGATCAAGCCCGGCCGCGGCGGTGACGACAAGGTGGTCATAGTGCCAACCACGGCCGAAGAGAAGTTCATCCACGACCCGACCTTTCAGCCCCCCGAAAAGGGGGATTCTACCGGGGGCTCGGGGGACGGTGAAGAAGGAGAGGTCATCGGTGAACAGCCGATGCGGCCTGAGCCGGGAGAGGGAACCGGGGAAGCCGGCCAGGGAGGAGGGGGGGCGCACGAGGTTGAATCGAGCGCTTACGATCTTGGCCGGATCCTTTCAGAGAAATTCAAGTTGCCCAACCTGAAAGAGAAGGGCAAGAAGCGCTCCCTTACCCGTTATATTTACGACCTTACTGACAAAAATCGAGGGTTCGGCCAAGTGCTCGACAAGAAAGCCACCCTGCGCAGTGTGTTGAAAACCAACATTGGACTGGGAAACATTCCCGACTTCAACGATATCGACACCAGCCGGCTTCTGATTTCACCCAACGACAAGGTGTACCGGGTGCTCTCCAAGGAAAAAGACTACGAATCTCAGGCGATGGTCTTTTTCCTGCGCGACTACTCCGGGTCGATGGCCGGCAAGCCCACCGACATTGTCGTGACCCAGCATGTGTTGATCTACAGCTGGCTGTTGTTCCAGTACGAGAAGCAGGTCGAGTCGCGTTTTATCCTGCATGATACCGAGGCCCACGAGGTTCCTGATTTTTATAGCTATTACAACTCCAAGGTGGCCGGTGGCACCAAGGTAGCGGCGGCCTACCAGATGGTCAACGAAATCGTCGACAAGGAGAACCTGGCCAAGGATTACAACATCTACGTTTTTCATGGCACCGACGGTGACGACTGGGATTCCAGCGGCAAGGAGGCCTTGCCTGAGCTGGAAAAAATGCTGAAGTATACCAGCCGCACCGGCATCACCATCGCCGAGCGCGTCGGGTCGATGGGCAACGCCGGCAACACCGAGGTGCAGAGATATCTCAACCAGTCCGGATTGCTCGAAGCGCATCCCGGCCTGATCCGTCTCGATGTCATGGGTGAAGACGCCGGCGAACCGCGCATAATCGAGGGGATCAA
>JAQYWA010000471.1 GCA_030145265.1 Desulfuromonas sp.
GAAATCGGTTATCCCGTAATCATCAAGGCGACTGCTGGAGGCGGTGGCCGTGGTATGAAAATCGTGCATTCCCAGGCGTCGCTGCCCAATGCTTTTGCCGCTGCCCGTTCCGAGGCCCAGTCCGGGTTCGGTAATCCCGATGTCTATATTGAGAAATATTGCGACCGCCCACGCCACGTCGAGATTCAGATCATGGCCGACAAGCATGGCAATGTCATCCATCTCGGCGAGCGCGACTGTTCGATCCAGCGGCGTCATCAGAAACTGATCGAGGAAGCGCCCTGTCCGGTGCTGTCCCAGGAACTTCGCCAGAAAATGGGCGACTGCGCGGTGGCTGCGGCCAAAGCCGTCGGCTATACCAGCGTCGGGACCATGGAATTTCTCCTTGATCAGAATGGGGATTTCTACTTCATGGAGATGAATACCCGGGTACAGGTTGAGCACCCGGTTACCGAGATGATCACCGGGATTGACATCATCAAGGAGCAGATCCGTAGCGCCGCCGGTCTGCCGCTGCGCTTTAAGCAGTCCGATGTCAAGATCAACGGTCACTCCATCGAGTGCCGGATCAATGCCGAGCATCCTTTTAAGTTTACCCCCTCGCCGGGTAAGATCGATGGCTACCATCCCCCCGGAGGTCTTGGCGTACGGGTCGATAGCGCGGTTTACGATCAGTATACCGTATTGCCCCATTACGACTCGATGATCGCCAAGCTGATCGTTCATGCCGACACCCGTGAAGAGGCGATCAAGCGTATGGCTCGTGCCCTTGACGAGTACATCATTGAGGGGATCAAGACCACCATCGCCTTTCACCAGAAGATCATGGACAACAAAGACTTTATCGAGGGGAACTTCGATACCGGCTTCCTCGAGCGACTGGTGCTGTGATCCGCAAAATCTGATGAGTACAGTGAAGGCCGGGAAATTCCCGGCCTTCACTATTTGTACTACTGGAAAGAAAAACCCCTATGCCGAAGAATCACTGGCGTCTGGTTCGTACCGGCCCTTTGCCAGGTGCTTTGAACATGGCGCTCGACGAGGCCCTGCTCAATTCGGTGGCTGCTGGTCGCTCGCATCCCGTTTTGCGCCTGTACCGCTGGGCCCCTAAGGCGGTCAGTCTGGGATATTTTCAACGGGGGGGCCGAGTGCTGAACTTGGACTATTGCCAGTCCGAGGGAATCGATGTGGTTCGCCGGATGACCGGTGGCCGCGCTGTTCTGCATGATCGCGAAGTGACCTATTCGGTGATTGCCGGTGTGCGCGGCAGCGGATTTTCCGAACGGGTGCTCGATAATTACCGCTGTATCTCCGAAGCGTTGAAGCTTACCCTCGAGGCCGTCGGGCTCGAGGCGATGTTGGTTCCCGGGCGCAGCAATCACCGCGCCGCCGAGTCTTCGCACAGCGCCTGCTTTACCGCTCCATCCAGTTATGAGCTGCTCTGCCGGAGCTGTAAAATTGCCGGCAGTTCTCAGAAGCGCCAAGGCGATGTGTTTCTTCAGCACGGCTCGCTTCCCGTCGAGCTTGATCCAGAAATGCTCTTTCGCGCCCTCGATACCGTTGGGCGGCTTTCGCCCGCTGAGGGCGGCCGTGAACTGGCGCAGAAGGTCGGCTGGATCAATCGCTGGCTCGAGGTGCCGGTGACGGTCACCCAGGTTGAAGATTGTCTTGTTGCCAGCTTTGCCACGGTTTTTTCTGCCGAATTGGTCGAGCAGCTCCCGAGCGATGCTGAATGGCGTGATGCCGAGGACTTGGTGCGACAACGTTACGGCAACCGCGCCTGGAACCTGC
>JAQYWA010000472.1 GCA_030145265.1 Desulfuromonas sp.
ACAGGGTACGGCCTGATTGTCGGCAACGGCCGTCTGTACGGCGGGCGTTTTTCCGTTACTCCCGGCGCCGTGCTGACCGAAGACCAGTTCGAGGTTTGCCTGCTGCAGCGATCCGGGCGCCTGGCAATGCTCCACTGCTTGTTACGGATGGTGCTGGGGCAACCGCTGGCCCCGGCCGGGGCCCTGTTGTTCAAGGCCCGTGAACTGACCGTGCAAGGAGCCGGGGTGCCGGTGCAAATCGACGGTGACTCCCACGGCCAGCTGCCGATGAGCTTTCGGGCAATGCCCGGTGAACTGGTGATGGTCATGCCGCTCCCACCGAGGGCATAGCTTCGCGGAGCACATTCCCCTTGCTGCCCTTGTAGCCGCCTGTTATGTTCTGCCAATGAAAACCAACGATAAAAAAATATTCAACGGTCGTATTATTTCCCTGTCGATTGAGGAGCACCGGCTGCCCGATGGCCGCCGGGCCGAGTTTGAGGTGGTGCATCATCCCGGCGGGGCAGCCGTGTTGCCGCTGCTTGACGACGGCCGGGTCGTGCTGATTCGTCAGTTCCGTCCGGCCCTTGACGGGATGGTTGTGGAAATCCCGGCCGGGCGGCTCGAGCCGGGGGAGGCGCCCGAAGACTGCGTGCGGCGGGAACTGATCGAAGAGGTCGGCTACTGTGCCGGGACGGTGGAAAAGCTCGGTGAAATGCTCCCCGCAGTCGGCTTCTGCGACGAGCGCATCCACCTGTTTGCCGCCGCCGGGCTGCAGGCCGTGCCCCGGGCCCTGGAACCGGATGAGTACATCGAGTTGTTGCCGCTGCCGCTGGACGAGGCCCTGGCCATGGTGGTCGCCGGGCAGATCCCCGATGGCAAGACCCAGCTGGCTTTGCTGCTCTGGCAGAATCGCCAGGCTGGGCGCTGAATCTGAAAGAGAAACCGATGTCCCCTTTTCTCGATTTTTATCCATCTCCCCAGCACTTGCCATTTAACCACGAATCGATCAAACATTTTTTTCAGCCAGAGTTTCACGATGCCGATCCTGGTGGAGAAGGAGTTTGGCTGTTGGTCCGCGGCTCGGAACTGTTGCTTCGCGACCTGGATCTGCCGACCGGTTCTTTGCCGGACGGCTTGAAGGGGGATGCGGCGATCTATATCGGGCGCTGGCAGGGACAGCCCTGCCGGCTGCTGCCGGTGTCACGAAAGCACCCGGTTCCCGCAGGGTTGACGACCGAAAGCCTGCAATCGGCCGAACCTTGCCTGTCGCTGGAACTGTTGTCGCTAGGGGCGCTGGGTGCTCAGATTCTGCACTGGGAAAACAACAGCCGTTGCTGCAGTCGCTGTGGTGGTCAGATGGCGCGAATCCCGGGCGAGTCGGGGAAGAAATGCGGTAACTGTAGCGCTCTGCATTTTCCGCATATTCATCCCTGCGTTATCGTGCTGGTGCGACGCGGTGAAGAGGTGCTGCTGGTGCGTAAAGCCGAATGGGCTGATGGTCGCTACGGTTTGGTGGCAGGATTTCTCGACCAAGGGGAATGTCTGGAAGAGGCAGTTACCCGGGAATTACTGGAAGAAACCGGAATCAGGGTGCAGAACATCCGCTACGTCGGTAGTCAGAGCTGGCCCTTTCCCAGTCAACTGATGGCCGGTTTTGTCGCCGATTATGCCGGTGGGGAGATCGTGGTGGAAGAGAAGGAGCTGGAGGACGCCCGCTGGTTCGCCGTAACTGACTTGCCTACATTGCCACCCAAACGCAGCATTGCCCGCTATCTGATCGATACCTTTGCGGTCGCCATGTAGGGCCG
>JAQYWA010000068.1 GCA_030145265.1 Desulfuromonas sp.
AAGGGCCATCCCCTCGAGGGCCCCGTCGACCCAAGTACTCCGGATAGGAAATTTTCCTGCATCGGTTGTCATGACCCCCATGGGGGAAATACACCGGCCTATTTTCAACGGGGGATCAGTTCCCGCATGGAGCTTTGTCAGATGTGTCACAAGAAGTAGTTGGGCCACAAGGATACATAAGAGCAAGGAAAACCATGGGACACAAGGATTGTGTTGGTGTTTCCGTTTATTAATTTCAGCAGGTACATTGCTTTGCGAGGTCACGATGAAAAAAATGCATAAACAATCTTTGGCATCTCTTTTAACGATTATTTGCGCGGCGTTGTTACTCGGTGGTTGCGTTGCAGCGTCCAAACCCAAAACGCGCGTGGTGTGGCCACCGCCGCCAAATACTCCACGGCTTGAATGGGTGGGTACCTATTCGTCGCTGGATCAGATGCCTAAAACCGCTATGGAACGAATGAGCGAGTCTGTCTTGGGGGGGCGACCTGAGCTGGTATTTAAGCGTCCCTTCGGCATCGCATCCTCCGGCAACGGAAGGGTTTTCGTTTCAGATGCGGACAAGCGGCAAATTACCGTTTACGACCTTGAAAAACGGGCGGTATATCCATTTTCCCAAACCGGTGCCATTCGGGCGCCGTTTGGTTTGGCGATAGACAGCGCCGGTCGTTTGTTTGTTGTTGATACTGGTAGTCAAACGGTTCTGGTTTTTGGTCCCGACGATACGCCGCTCTTTTCCTTCGGTGGTCCCGAGTTGCTTGAGCATCCGACCTTTTTGGCCCTAGACGAAATGCGGAACAAAATTTATGTGTCCGATGCCCAAGGACACCGTGTCGCGGTTTTTGACATGCAGGGAACGTATTTGAAATCATTCGGTGAATGGGGGCCACAGGATGGTAATTTCTACAGCCCGCAAGGACTGGCTGTCGATAAGGCCGGTAATCTTTATGTGGCGGACATGTTCAATGCCCGGGTGCAGATTTTCGATGCCGAAGGAAAGTTTCTTCGTAAGTTTGGCGAGCGAGGAGATACTCAGTCGAATTTCGAAATGCCCAAGGGCTTGGCGATAGATAGTGAGGGCAACCTGCATATTACCGATGCCCGCAAGGGCGCCATGGTGTCCTACAGTCCCGATGGAAAGCCATTGCTCTTTACTGGGGGAGGAAAAACTTCCCATCCTCTTGATTTGATCCTGCCGGCCGGCATATGGATCGACCAGAACGACAGGATTTACGTGGTGGATCAGATCGGCCGTCGATTTGTGATCTGGCAGTATCTCAATACGGCATATTTGAAGGAGCATCCCATCGAGTAGGGGGCCGGTGTCAGGGTAATTCCTATTTTTTCCCGCACAAATTACATGGGCAGGCTCCAGTTCTGTCTCTGTAATTCGTGGGAATAATACTGGGGACGGGTTGTAAACCCGTCCCTTTTTATGTGGAAAAGGGGCGGGCTATAGGTCTTCTGTCCTCTGACGTGATTTGAATGGCTATTTGACGGTCTTTGTCTTGATCGCGGAAGTGTTGGCGGTGGCCGTCGATGAATTTTCGGTTGTTTTCATGAGGCTGCTGCTGGTTCGATACTTGCACTACTACACAATTACAAATTACAATTTGACCCGCTGTCACTCCTTGTCCACCGGGGCAGGGATTCAATAATCAACGCGGCCATGGCCGCACCACTAATGGAGGTAGGGAAATGAGGACATTATTACTGCTGGCGGCGTTGACGCTGGTCGCCACCCAGGCCTTGGCGGTGACGTCGATCACGAACACCAAGCACGATCTGTCGTCAACTTCGACGGCCACGATCAAAACAACCAACTATGAGGAGATCTGCATCTTCTGCCACACGCCCCATGCGGCGATTGATCAGAGCAACGCTCCTCTGTGGAACCGATCCGGTACGGATACGATCGTCATTACCGATTACTACAACAGCGCCACGTTGGATGTAGGCGTCTCGAATCCAGCTACTGTTACGGCGAAAATCGCTGATTCGGACGCCACGCTGTGTCTCTCCTGTCATGACGGGTCCAGTCTGACCAATGACCTGCAAAATCCCTCGAACCTGGAAGCTGGGGTGCAACCAACAGGGGATGCGCCCTGGGCTGAAATCACTGGTGACGCGAATATCGGCACCGATTTGCACGACGACCATCCGATCGGCATGGTTTACGCGGATGTTGTCGCTGCGACTCCCACCGAGTTTCACGCTGCGCCCGCCGGATTGAAGTTTTATGACGGCGGAGTCATGTGGTGCTCCAGCTGTCATGACGTTCATGACAACACCTTTGCGCCGTTCCTGGCCGCCGACAACGCTGGTTCGGGGCTCTGCCTCGAGTGCCACGATAAATAATGGGCCGGTGACGTGATGACGCGGGGGCGGGTTAACGCCCCCGCGTTCCTTCGGATCGGACCTGGACCGCGCAGGTGTGGTGACAGACGCCTGCACACGTTCAAGGAACGACTGAGCGTCTTCTATTCGTTCACGAATGGATAACATCGGGGCGTGGCCCCCTGGTAGTTGAGCACTACGCAAAAAGGCGTTCATGCGCACTAAAATCCTTCTTTTGACCCTGCTGGGTCTGCTATATATCGGTTTGCCAGAGGCCGCCGCCGTAATGTCCGGGGTGGTGGAATGGCGCTATGCCGATTATGTAGCCAAGGAGGATGGTAACCAGGTCGCGGACGCTTCCCATTTCACCCAGCTTTATTCTCTCCTTTATCAAAAACGCGGCGTTCTCAGGCAGGGCCGGGCCGGTCGATATGACTTCGGTCTCGGCCTGCAGTGGTCTTCCGTCGACAGTTCGATCAACGAACAGGATTTTAACAGCGACGACCTCAAACTGCTCTATCGGGGGGATATCATGGTGGCTCCCGGCGGCTTGCCCTTCAACCTGCATCTCTATTCGCAGGACATGCAGGAACCGACCTGGTCGATTGAATCAGATGTCGGCGATGGGGGAGCGATTATCGATCCCTATATTTATACCGGGATGAGGGGGGACCAGCATATCCAGTCGGGCGCCACATTGATGGTCGGGATCCGCAACGGCAGTTATCTGGGCCGTTATCGCGAATTGCTTTCCCAGGTTCCCCGCCTACTGATCGATTACCGTGAAGACTATGTCCGGGACATGGATGCCGATATTCCCCAGCATTACCGCACCCGCAACCTGGCCTTCGTCTCGCTGAACAAGAAGGACAACTGGTTTCACTATCGACTTTATGATTTCACCGATTTTGAAAATGAGTCGGAAAATTATCAGGAAAAAACTTACATGCTGGGCACCGTCGACCACGCCCTGACCCGCCAGTGGATCAATTTTACCAACTGGCTCAAGGTGTCGACCGACGGTTCCTATGTTGTTTCGAACCGAACCAGTCTTGAGGAAGTTCCCGAGCAGATTTACAACTACAATTTCTTTGCCGTGGCTTCCCGGAGCAATTGGCGGGCCTCCGCGTTTCCCACCTTCAACCGCGTTACCGACGGCGAAAGCATAGAAAAAACCATTGAACTCCCTCTCTTATATCAGCGCGAGGTTGACCGGGACACCGCCTACCGGATGCGGCTGATCGCCTCGCGGGAGACTAATGAGCGTTATGTCGGTGGGCTCAGGGAAGACGAGGGGGACGTCTATTTTTCCGCGATTGGCGATATGTATCGCACTCGCAGCCACAATCTGACCCCCCGGTTCGAGGCCGAATGGAAAACCGGCAATCAAGGCAAGGGGTACGGGGTCGCCACCGGCTTCGAATATTTTACCAACCGCGCCCATCGTCCCCCCGTTGACTGGTTCACCGCCTACACCTTGACTCATATCGATGGCACCGCCGAGGATGGCACCGCCGTGGATTATTGGGAAAACGAGTTTTTGGGTCGTCTTGAGGGGGCGCCCACGACCAGTTTGCGTACCGGGATAGAGCAACGACTGGTGCTCGGCTCGGGGACTACCGACACCTCGGTGACCCGGCATATCACCATCGTTGGCGATTCCGGCTTGGTGTCTTCCATCAGTGGCCGAACCCGCCGCAGTGGCGATACCGTTCGCTCCACCACTAGCTGGTTCGCGGAGCATCTGGCTTCCCGGCGGCTGAGTAATCGCTTTGAGATAGTTTACGATTATCTCGCAACGGACGACAGCAACGACTCTCAAGTGGTGCTGCGCCATAACCTGCGCTACGACCGCCGTTCTTTTCTGGCCAAAATTCGCAATGAACTTTCCTATGGCGACGGGCTTAGTGGTGTTAGTATCGGGAGCGAGGAATTGGGAAATCCCGAGGGGGTAGCCAATGTGGACAAAACCTTTCACCACAATACCTCGTTGCGCTATTCTCCTGGTAGAATATGGCAAGTGAAGGCGGATTTGGATTATTACTGGCAGGCCGGCGACGGCGGTTCGACCAAGCAGATTATGGCCTCTCAGGAATATCGGTACAGTTTTTTTAAACAGACCGGGGCCATCCGCAAATTTGTCGAATTGCGCGAGGAAATCGAATTTGAACGCAACATCGGTGTCAATGGCGACAGTCGTTCCATGTACAGCCTGCTGCTTGCCGGTGATCTCTATCCGAGCTACAGTACTTTGGTGGGTCTGCGTGCCCGCTATCGGACCTATGATCCCGAATCCTATGACGAATATCTATACACTGTGACCGCCGGGCTGAATTTAGCCAAATTCATGGTCAGTTTCGATTATTCTTGTGGCGTCCGCACCGCCTATCTCGACGCAGCCAAACGCAATGAACATCGGTGGGAAGTGAAGGTTCGTAAGACCTTTTAACGCGGTCCCTCTCAAGGGGCGCTCTGGGGGGCAAATTGCCTCGTCCATGTCGTCCCACGCAGCCAAATGTCCAAGAGGCGTTTACATGGATCTTTCCCTTGTCGTTCCCATCTATAATGAATCCCCCAACCTTCGACCTCTGTACGATCAGGTGATTGCGGCGCTTGCCGTTGCGAACATCGATTTCGAACTCCTGCTAGTGGATGACGGTAGCAGCGACGATTCCTTTGCCGTCGCTCAAGCACTGGCAAATGCCGACCCGCGTGTCAAGGTCATTCGCTTGCGGCGTAATTTCGGTCAGACCGCCGCCATGTCCGCCGGCTTCGATGCGGCCCACGGGGAGGTCATTGTCCCGATGGACGGTGATTTGCAAAATGATCCCGAGGATATCCCCCGCCTGCTGGAAAAAATCAGCGAAGGCTACGATGTCGTTTCTGGGTGGCGTAAGGAGCGGCAGGACAAGCTGTTGAGCCGTCGGCTTCCGTCGATGCTGGCCAATCGCCTGATTTCGCGGATGACCGGGGTTCATCTGCATGACTACGGCTGCACCCTCAAGGCCTACAAGCGGGACGTTCTTAGCCAGATCAACTTGTATGGCGAGATGCATAGGTTTGTTCCGGCGCTGGTCAGTCAAATCGGTGCCCACGTTACGGAACTACCGGTTAATCATCGTCCTCGGATGGCGGGAGAAAGTAAATACGGCATCGACAGAACCCTGCGAGTGATTCTCGATTTGATCACTGTTAAGTTCATGCTTAAGTACTCAACGCGTCCGATGCAACTATTTGGCAAATGGGGGATGGGCATCATTGCCGTTGGTTGTATTTCCGGGGCGATTACTCTCTGGATGAAATGGTTTCAAGGTTTGCCCATGAACCGGAACCCTCTGCTGACCTTGACAGCGTTTCTACTCTTTTCTGGGGTTCAATTTTTGGTACTCGGACTGCTGGGTGAAATCATCACTCGTACCTATCATGAAACCCAGGACAAGCCAATTTACACCATCCGCGACACCGTAAATTTAGAAGATACGCTTTAATTATCTGCCCCCTGGTCAATCTGATAAGCATTACAGCTGAGGTCAGATCCTCTGCTCCCATTCCCTCGATTGTTTGAATTTAGGCAACAACTGGTTTGAGGTTTACTCGATGGGCCGTCTTGAGAAATTACTATTATTCGCCGCACTCTTTCTGATCTTCAGTATTGCAACTGCCGAAATACATTCTTTCGATGTCTTCTGGCAGTTGCAATCCGGGCGTTATATTGTCCAGACCAAAAGTTTTATCTATCAGGATATTTTCACTCTGGCGGCGGAAGCGCCTCGATTTGAACACTGCTGGTTGCATGACGTTATCCTTTATCTGGCGTATCTCATCGGCGGGTACACTAGTTTGAGTGTGCTCAAGGGGCTTGTCTTGGGAGGGACGGCTCTGGTGCTGGTCGCCGCAGCCTGGGTCCGGGGCGCCGCCTGGCCGTCCATCTTGCTGCTGCTGACCCCCTTCCTGCTTAGCCGCGGCGGCTGGCTGGCGCGGCCGCAGATCTGGACCTTTCTGCTCTTTGCGGTGTTTGTGCTGATTCTAGAGCGGCACCGCAAATCCGGCGGGCGGGAGATTTTTTTGCTGTTTCCCTTGATGATCTTATGGGTCAACCTGCACGCCGGAGCGATTCTGGCAGTTCCGATCCTGGTGGCGTATTTGGTCGGGGAGGGGGGCTCGCTGGCTATCAAGTGGTCAACGCTGCCGGCCGGTGCCTACAAAAAAATCTGGATCGCAGGCGGACTGGTTCTGCTGGCTTTTTTGTTTACCCCGTACACCGGCGAGTTCTTCGATACGCTATTTTCGGCGCACAAGCTCGGTGCCGGCGGCGTTGATGCCGCTGGGCGTTCGCTGACGCCGATTACTCAGATGTTCAACATGGACTGGCGGCCCACCACCTTTGCCAATGATCCCTATTTCTATTACGCCATGGCAGTGGCAGGAGTGCTGATGTTGCTGGGCTGGCGGCGGCTTTCTCTGACCGATCTCTGCCTGATGGGCGGATTGGCGCTGATGGGATTGAAGCTGAGTCGTCATACCTCGTTCTTCTTTCTCGGAATGGTGGCGATTCTACCCATTTATGCCGATGCGGTAGCAGAGGGCCTGACCGCCCGTTTCCAAAACAGGTTCAGGCAAATTCTGCGGGGCATTGCAACCATTGGTGCTGCCGCCATTTTTGTGTATTTCGCGCTGCCTGCTTATGAAACCTATGGTCTGTTTCGCACCGGCCTTCGCTCGTGGCATTATCCGATGGAGGCAGCAGAGTTCGTCCGTGAACATCAGCTTCCGCCCAACATGTACAACACCTACGACTGGGGCGGGTATCTGGCCTGGATTTTGTACCCCGAATACCAGGTTTTCTGGGACGGGCGGCAGGATTCACCGGAGATGTTCAACTACGGATGGCGAATCATGTCCGGACACCCGGGTTGGGAGGGTGTGCTCGATAAATTCGGTGTAAAAACCATCGTCAGCAAGGCCTGCACCGTGGATAGCGGTCAGCACTATCCCTTGCTTGACCAACTGCGAGAAAGTTCTCAGTGGGCGCTGGTGTTCGCTGATGAATCGTCTCTGGTTTTCGTCCGGCGCGATGCCGTTGAGGAAAATTGGCTCGTCCAAAACCGGCTTCCTGATGAACGTATTGACGACACCATTCTTTCAGAGGCTCGTCTGCTGGTACAGACCGAGCCACAGCGTTACAAGGGGTGGTGGGAAATCGCCCGGATCCAGATGGCGCGCCGGCAGTATCCTGAGGCGCTTTTCGCCTTGGAGAATTATCTGGTGCGGACTCCAACCCGGGACCCGCTGGCGGAAAACTATTATCGGACAATCTACCCGATGGTCAAGGGGGGGCGTCTGCCGTAATTTTTCGGGATTATTTCTTGTTTTGATTGTGAATAATTTATGTCGCGGCAGATGGCCATTGACGAAAAGAAAATAAAAATTCTAATGATTGCTCCGACGCCCTATTTTTCCGATCGGGGGTGTCATGTGCGGATCTTCGAAGAAGCGAGGGCCCTTACGACGCGAGGCCATGAGGTGTGTATCTGCACCTATCATCTTGGGCGCGACATCGGTGGTATCTCGACATGTCGAATTCAGCAAATTCCTTGGTATAAAAAACGTTCAGCGGGTCCATCCTGGCATAAGTTGTATTTGGATCTTATGCTGTTTTTAAAATCACGATCAGTTGCCAAGCGTTTTGCTCCCGATATCATCCATGCACATCTACACGAGGGCGCTTTTCTCGGTTATTTTTTGAAAAAATACCTGGGTGTCCCCATGGTTTTTGATTGTCAGGGGAGCCTCACCGGGGAACTCGTGGACCATGCATTTATCCGGAAGGATACTTGGCTGTATCGTCTATTCCGATCTGTTGAACAGCTTATTGACCGTGGCGCGGATCATATTGTCACCAGTTCCACTCCTGCAGCAGACATGCTTCTCGCCGAGTTCAACATGCCGACTCTTCGAGTGACAACCGTTTGTGACGGCGTGGATGTGGATGCATTTGCTCCTGCCCCTCCTTCCGTTTTGCTGAGGCAGCAGCTTGCCTTACCCGCTGATGTCCCGATCATTGTGTATCTTGGTGCCATGACCGAATACCAGGGATTGGACCTGCTACTGGAAGCTATTAAAATATTGAAAAGCCAAGGAACGAGGCTCCATTTTTTATTGATGGGATATCCTGAAGAACGATATCGAAGCCGTGCGGTAGATATGGGGATTTCTTCTATGGTTACCTTTACCGGAAAAATCGAGTACTCAAGGGCGGCGGAGTATCTGTGCCTCGGAACCTTGGCTGTTTCTCCCAAACTTTCAAAAACGGAAGCCAATGGAAAGCTTTATAATTATATCGCTTGTGGGCTTCCTTCGGTAGTGTTCGATACGCCGGTAAATCGGGAAATTCTGGGAGGTTTGGGTGTCTATGCAAACTTTGGCGACGCTGAAGACCTTGCCCAGAAGATTGCTACATTGGCAAACGATAAGAAGTGTTTGGCCGATCTGGCCAACAAGGTGAGACAAAAAGCCATTTGTGACTATTCATGGCATGAGGTCAGCATCAAGATTGAATCTGTCTATCGGAACATACTCCAATGATGAAGTGGTTACACTATCCCGGACACACAAATTGAGGCATTATGGCCAACAATGGAGGTGTGTCCAATGAGTTCAAGTTACTCGTCCGAGTTTAAACAAGATGCTGTCAAGTTGGCGGTTGAATCCGATCAGTCAGTTGCCCA
>JAQYWA010000473.1 GCA_030145265.1 Desulfuromonas sp.
AATCTTGAGCAGGTCGTGATAGGGAGTGTCGTTGCGGATCGTCTCGACATTCTGCCGCATGACGTGCCGCACCAGGATGTCACCCGGGTCCTTCACCTGGTGACCGGCCGGCAGCCCAAGGGAGTTGCGAAAATGGGAAACCACGCTGTGCAGCCCCTCCAGGGCGCCCTGGGGCACCCGCTTCTGCAGCAGCGACAGCAGAGGCACTTCGCCGGCCTTGACCAGTCCGTGCCGCACCGCCAGCGGTCCGACCAACTCAAAGACCACCACCGAACCGAGCACCACCGTCTCCACCATTGGCCCACCTTCCGGCCAACTCGCAGCCAGTCCCTCAGCCAGGCCGATCGCCACCCCGGCCTGGGCGAACAGGATATAACAAACGGTCGCGCGCTCCCGCTCGCCAAAGTGGCCGAGTCGGGCCCCGATCCGTGGCCCCGCCCATTTGCCCAGAAAACGGGCGATAACATAGGCCGCCCCCAGTAATCCGATGTGAAAGAGGGTCTCCAGGTGCAGACGGGCCCCGGCCAGCACGAAAAATATCACGTACAACGGATAATCGATCTGCTTGATCGACTCATAGAGCCGGTGCCAGATCGGCGAGCTGTTGGCCAGCACCATGCCGAGAGCGAAACAGCCCAGCAGCGCATTCACATCCAGGGCCCGACACAGCCCGACCGTCAAAATCACGCCCCCCAGCATCAGCAGCTTGTGTTCACTGCCGAGCTCCAAGCGCTGGGCCCAGAAGGACAGGCCGAGGCCGAGCAGGCCGCCCAGGGTCACCGGCACCACCAGCTGCACCAGGACCACGAAATAACCCGCCTCCGGCCGAGTCAACAGGGTGGCAATCAGGGTGAAGACCGTGATGGTGGCCAGATTGTTCAACCCGATCAGGGTCATCACCGCCGTCGTCACCGGCCCTTCCGACTCGCATTCGCGAATGACCATCATGGTCGCCGCCGGCGCTGTCGCCATGGCGATAGCGCCGAACAACCCGCCCAGGGCCAGAGAAGTTTCGAGCAGCGTCCAGTTGCCCAACACGTGACCGAGCAGCAGATAGTTGGTCAGGCAGGTTGCAGCCCCGACCAGGAGAAAGGTGCCGACATTTTCAGCCAAAGAAAAGATCAGGATGCGCCCACCCCAGCGGCGCAGGTTTTCGGCGCGGAACTGGGCACCGATGTTGGTCAGGATCAGCGCCAGACCGATTTGCGAAAGGATCGACAGGGAATCGAGAGCTTCTTCCCGCAGCACCGGGGGCACCCCGAGCAGATGAGCCAGCGACGGCCCCAGCAGCAATCCGGTCAGCAGGTAGCCGGTGACCCGGGGGATATGGCACAGGGAGGCCAGTCGACCGCCGGCCAGGGCGCCCAGTAGAATGATCGCCAGTGTGGTGAGAATCGGCACAAAGGACATGGGGAATCACTCGAGAAAATCAGGATTGAATAGTATTGGTACTTTAGCCGCAGGACTTCGGGGGGGATCCCAGGAGCGGCATAGAAAGGATATCATACTGGTAACGCAGGCCAAATTAAAAAGGGCTGCCCCCCTTGGAGCAGCCCTTATACGATCTTCTCATATGCTGATTCTTACTTGCTCGCCTGCGGCACTGCTTCGTCGCTAGTGGTAACGCCGCGGACGATGCCGATCAGCAGCATCGCTGCAGGAACCAGCTGGGTGGCAACGATCAGGCCGCAGAAACCGAGGAAGAGCCAGATGAGAATGCCGCTGCCTTGGGTCGCTGAGCCGGCGGCGAAGGCGCTGGTTGCCAGGGTCATGAGTCCGGTA
>JAQYWA010000474.1 GCA_030145265.1 Desulfuromonas sp.
GGAGCTGTCAACCATTGCCGGTAAAAACTCACCCCATTTCCCCGGTAGGCAATGGCCACGAAGCATCCCTAGTGGCGACTTCATGCTGGCCTTTCCGACAGCCGACGAGTATGCTGATCGCCATTTCAACGAAAGGATCACCTCTCCATGGCTTTGCCGGCAACCATCTACCGGGTTGGCATCCAACTTTCGGATGTCGATCGTAACCAGTACCACAAATTGCAAGCCACCGTCGCTCGCCATCCCTCGGAAACCCCCGAGCGGTTAATCGCCCGGGTGCTGGCCTATGCCTGCCGCTTCGACCCGGAATTGGCCTTCACCAAGGGGATCTGCGCTGGCGACGAACCGGACCTGTGGATCAAAGGACCGGACGGCCGGGTAACGACCTGGATCGAAGTCGGCCAGCCCGATCCCGAACGGCTGCTCAAAGTGAGCCGGCATGCTGAGCAGGTCATCCTCTTTGCCTACGGACCGGCCCGGTACCGTTGGGAAAACCAGCACCTATCCCGGCTCTCGGCCATCCGCAACTTAACCGTCTTTGGCATCGATTATGACTTTCTCGAGCAAATCGTTGCTCGCCTGCAACGCGCCATTAACTGGGACCTGACCATCACCGAGGGGAATATCTACCTGAGCATTGGCGACGAAACCCTCGAAAGTTCGCTGACGCTCCTCTCGGGAACTCTCGATCAGGAGTGATTGCGCAACCGCAACTCCAGCGGATGAGGATTGAGATAGACCTGCTGCTGAAGATAGGGATCCCCGTACTTGCGCACGAAATGGTTGATCAAGGTCAACGGAACCACCAGGGGGACTTGCCCCTGGTGATAATGTCCGATCACCTCCAGCGCCTCCTGCTTTTCATCTAAACCTAGCTGCTTCTTGAAATAGCCAAGCATATGCTGCAGCACGTTGACGTTCTTCTTGATCGTGGTGTTGAGATGCAGCGCTTTCATCAGCAGCTTGAGGTATGCCTCAGAGAGAACCGCTTCCGACACCAGCCCCCCCTGCGCCACCAGCCTGCCCATCTCACGATACAGCTCGGTGCTGTGGGCGAGGATCAGCAGCTTGTGCCGGGTATGAAAATCGATCAGGCCGCTGCGGGTGCCGCTGCGACCCGCCGTCTCCCGCCAGCGTTTGAGAGTGAAGATGCTCTCAATAAAGGTTTCCCGCAGCTTGGGATCGTGCAGACGCCCCTCCTCTTCGACCGGCAACAGCGGGAAGTGCTCCATGAAGGCCCGGGCAAACAGGCCGACGCCCCCCTTGTTCGGCACCCCGTTGCGGTCGTAGAGCTTGACTCGTTCCATGCCGCTGCTTGGTGAGCGCGACTTGAAAATGAACCCGCAGAGGTTCTCCCGCTCCAATTCTTTGACCCGCCGCCTGGCCCATGCGGTCATCCGCCCGGTGATGTCTTCGCCGCTGCGGGAGAAAACCAGCCGCGGCGCCTCGGGCTCGCCGACCAGTCGCAGGGCCTCGCGGGGCGTCGGCAAACCCAGTTCTACCTCGGGGCAGACCGGCACGTACTCGACGTAGCGCCCGAGGGTTTCAACCAGAAAAGGGTCGCGCTTGTGGCCGCCGTCGAACCGGACTTTTTCACCGAGCAGGCAGGAGCTGATGCCAAGCCGGATTTTTTCTTCCATGACTATCCTCCGGTGAGACATTTATCAACCGCTCAAGTGTATCATTAATCCCGGCGGGGGAAAGTTTGCCCTGTCGTAACATCAGCTCGTCCGGGAGCCTCTCCCACATGTCTTTCGAATACGACAGCTTGGGATTTAAA
>JAQYWA010000069.1 GCA_030145265.1 Desulfuromonas sp.
AGAGGTAATACCCTGTCTCTGGACGGGGAGCCCTCTGACGTCAAGCTTGCTTTGCGCCTGCTGGCCGAGCTTTATATCTTGTTGCAAGAGGGGTATGCATTATACCCCACCGACGTCGATTATGCGATGCGGATTCTGTCTGCTGATTCGAAGGCTCATCTTAAGGATATATTTCTCGACACCATATTTATTTCCTCTCGAAAAAAAATCATTGCGCCCAAGAGCCTGGCTCAGAAGACTTATATCGATGCCATCCGCAGCCACGATGTTGTGTTCGGCATTGGTCCAGCCGGGACCGGCAAAACCTACCTGGCGATGGCAATGGCCGTCTCTTTTCTGGTCAAAAAAGAAGTCAGTCGCATTGTTCTGGTGCGACCGGCAGTGGAAGCTGGGGAGAAGCTCGGTTTTCTCCCTGGGGATCTGGCAGAAAAGGTCAACCCGTATCTGCGTCCCCTGTACGATGCTCTTTATGACATGATGGACTTTGACAAGGGGCAGGGGTTGATTGCCGATGGCGTGGTCGAGGTGGCACCTTTGGCGTTCATGCGCGGGCGTACGCTCAATGATGCCTTTGTTATTCTTGACGAGGCGCAGAATACCACGCCCGAACAGATGAAAATGTTTCTGACCCGCCTGGGCTTCGGCAGTCGTGCGGTGATAACCGGGGATATCACCCAGATCGACCTGCCGCCCGGTAAGCGTTCCGGTCTGGTCGAAGCGACCGAAGTACTCAAGGGGGTGGACGGGATCCGGTTTAATTATTTTACCGATCGTGACGTTGTCCGACATCCTATTGTCCAATCTATTATCCAAGCTTACGAGCGGGGCAGTCACCCGGCCGTTGAGCGTTTCGCACAGCCTGAAGGTAATTCTAACGCATGACAAAGAGCGATCGTAAAGCCGAGCCCTCATCACGCAAGACCAGGAGTTCGGCGAAGAACAGTATTAGCCTCGAACCGCGCAGTCAGCGTTATCTGCTGGTTGTCATCCTGGCGCTGGTCTTGACGGCCATTATTATTCCCAAGGGGGGCTTTGTTCCCGGCTACTACGCTCCCGGGGATATTGCCTCTCGTGATGTCAAGGCTCCCAAGGACCTACTGATTCCCGACGTGCCTCTGACGGATAAGAAGAAGGTCGAGGCCGAAGAGGCGGTTCTCCCCTTGTATGATTACGATGCCAAGACCGGATTGGTCATTGCCGACCAGCTGGTTCAAGGATTGCTGCTGATTCAAAAGGCACGGGTCGAAGCCGTTTCGGCGGAGAAACTCGTCGAGGACCTGGAGAATGAGCTCGGCGTCGCGCTTGAGGCTGAGGATATCCCCTTGCTGGCGACTCTTCTTGAAGGTGATGACATGCAGGAAGGGCAGTTGGCCGATGTCACCCTGTTGCGCAAAGCGATACTGTCCGCTCTCGACCGCATGATTGTCGGCAACCTGCAACTGTTTCAGGGGGAACGTAAGCGGGGGATCGTCATCCGCGAGCTCGAATCCCGCAGGGAGTCGCCCCTCATCGATTTCAACAGCGTGATTGGTGTCGGTGATGCCCAGAGCCGCATGCAGGAAGAGTTCAAGGCTCTGCCGAATTTTACCAAGGCTCACCGCAAGGTCATTTTCTCCCTGGCGGTCAAACTCCTCAAGCCGAACCTGACCTTCAACAAGAACGAAACCGAAGCCCGCAAGCAGCAGGCCCGGGACGACATCAAGCCGGTGCTGTTTCAGGTCAAAAAGGGCGAAATGATTGTCCGCGAGGGCGAACGGGTCACGTCAGACCAGATCAAAAAACTTCGTTCCATGCGCGAAATTGGCAGCCATTACAGCACCCTCAGCACGGGGTTGGGGCTTTTTCTGTCGATCCTGGTCCTTCTCTTCACGACCCATCGCTTTGCTAAGACCAATATCAGCAAGTATCGACCGAACAATCGAGACCTGTTGTTTTTGATGCTGAACTTTATCGGCCTGTTCGTCCTGATTAAGCTGGGCATCTTCATTTCCACGGCTCTTGAAAGCGCTTTTCCGTACGTTGAATCGACCAGTTATTATTACGTCTTTCCGTTTGCCGCCGGGGCCATGCTGGCACGGATCGTTCTCAATTCGGAAGTGGCCTTTGTTTTCGCCATCCTCTCTTCGCTGCTGATCGGGGTACTGTTCGGCAACAACTTGGTCATCAGCCTCTATGCTCTGGTCGGTAGCGTGACCGCGGCCCACTGGGTGCGCCACTGCAAGCAGCGCACGAGCCTGTACCGGGCCGGATTCCGCCTGTCGCTGGTCAACATGCTGATGATCCTCGGTCTTTACCTGATGAGCGGCCGTGCCTTTGATGTTCAGCTGCTGTACAAGCTCGGATTCGGCATGGCCGGTGGGATCCTCTGTGCCCTGATTGTCACCGGGACCATTCCGATGGTCGAATACCTGTTCAAGTACACCACCGACATCAAGCTGCTGGAACTGGCCAACCTGAATTCCCCGGTGTTGCGTGAACTCATGGTGCAGGCCCCGGGCACCTATCACCATTCGGTCATTGTCGGCAACCTGGTCGAGTCGGCTGCCGAGACGATTAACGCCAATCCGCTGCTGGCCCGTGTGGCCGCTTACTATCACGATATCGGCAAGATCCGCAAGCCGCTCTATTTCATCGAAAACATTCATAACCAGGAGAATAAGCACGACAAGCTGGCTCCTTCGATGAGCGCCCTGATTCTAATGTCTCACGTCAAGGATGCGGTCGAGCTGGCGAGGGAAAGCCATCTCGGTGAACCCTTGATTGATATCATCCGGCAGCATCACGGCACCGCCCTGATGAAGTTTTTCTACGACAAGGCCAAGAGCAAGGAGGATCCCGGGGTACAGCAGGTCGATGAGCGTGACTACCGATATCCGGGTCCCAAGCCGCAGACCCGCGAAGCGGCCCTGATCATGCTGGCGGATGCTGTCGAAGCGGCTAGCCGCACCCTCTTGGACCCGACTCCGGCGCGTATCCAGGGGATGGTACAGAAAATCGTCAACAACATCTTTATCGATGGTCAGCTTGATGAGTGCGAACTGACTTTGAAAGATTTGCACCATATTGCCAAGAGCTTCAACCGGATTCTGGCGGGGATTTTCCACCACCGCATCGATTATCCGGAACCGGCCTACAAAGAGCGCGATAAGGATCCAAGCAAAAGGAAAAATAGTGAAGATACAGATCGAGAACCGGCAAAAGAAGCAAAAAATAAAGAAGCTGCTCCTGCGAAAGGTGGCTCAGAGGATCTTAAGCGCCTCGGGATGTCCTGACGCCGAACTTTCCATCCTGATCGTCGACGACGAGGAAATCCGCGTCATAAATCGTGATTACCTGCAGCGTGACAAGTCGACTAACGTGATCTCCTTCGCCATGCAGGAAGGTGAGGGGAGCGGCATTCAACCAAGCCTGCTGGGTGATATCGTGATTTCTGCAGATACCGCGTCGCGGGATGCCGCTGAAGCCGGGCTGTCTTTTGAGAGCGAGCTCTTTTTTCTGCTGCTGCACGGTATTCTGCATTTGCTGGGATACGATCACGAACGCGGCACCGAGGAGGAGGCCAGGCGGATGGAAGCGCGTGAGTGCGAGATCTTTGCCCTGATCCGCAGTGAGTTTTTGATGGAGTCACCTCCCACGGTATGAAACCGACCTCTTGGCTGGAAAGCGTCAATTGCGCAATCGAAGGAATTCTCTGGGCCGCCAGAACCCAGCGGCACATGCGCTGGCATTTTCTGGCTGCCCTGGCCATGCTGCTGCTAGCGCATTTCATGCGCTTATCGGCGCTTGAATTCATTCTGCTTGCTTTTGCCGTAACCCTGGTGATTTTTGCCGAGTTGATCAACACGGCCGTCGAGGTGGTGGTCGACATGGTTTCTCCCGAGTACCACCCTCTGGCCAAGCGGGCCAAGGATGTCGCTGCCGGCGCGGTGTTGGTGGCCAGCATCGGCGCTATCGTGATGGGGTTTTTCGCCTTTTCGCGCTACATACTGCCGGTACTTGGAGGTCAACTGGACCAACTCGGATCGCCCCCCGGCGAGTTTCCGGCGGTCTCGGTTCTGGTGGTCTTGTTTCTCGTGGTGCTGCTCAAGGCGCGCTTTGGCATGGGGTCCCCGCTGCATGGCGGCATGCCGAGCGGACATTCCGCCGTGGCGTTTTCCATTGTTACGGCGGTTATCCTTTCCGGCGCCGGGATCGTGCTCTCCTTGCTGACCCTGATTCTGGCTGCCATGGTCAGTCACAGCCGTCTGCTGCTGGGTATTCATTCGCTTAAAGAAGTAATTGCCGGTGCCGCACTTGGGGTTCTGGCGACGGTTCTGATTTATTTATTCATTTGAGGGCAGCGTCCGCTGCCACAACCAATCTGCAGAAACAGGGGGTAAGGTTTTTTGGACGACGACAGTACAGGCGGCAGACAGGTTTCCTGGTTTGAGGCCATAAAAAGATCGATTCTCGGTCGGCGCCGGGTTCTGACCGAAAAGGACCTGCAGGAAATTATCGAGGAATCTGAGGAAGAGGGGATCATCAACGAAGAAGAAGGGGACATGCTTCACTCTATCTTCGAGTTCGGTGAAACCATTGTCAGGGAAGTCATGGTGCCGCGAACGGATATGGTCTGCTGCAGCATGACGACTTCTCTCACGGATCTTCTCGAAGCGATCATTTCTTCGGGCCATTCTCGAATCCCCATCTATGAAGGAACCGCCGACCGGATCGTCGGGATCGTTTATGCCAAAGACCTGCTCAGGCTCTGGGGGAGTCGTCCCGATGAGTTCGAAATCGTCCGGGTCATGCGGACCCCTTACTTTGTTCCGGAAACCAAACAGATCGAGGACCTGCTGCAGGAGTTTCGCACCCAACGGGTGCACATGGCGATCGTCATCGACGAATACGGCGGCACCTCGGGGTTGATCACCATCGAAGACCTGATCGAGGAAATCGTCGGTGATATTCAGGATGAACATGATATCGAAGAAGACGAGTTGATCGAGGAGGGGCCCGGAGTAGTCCTGGTTGACGGGCGGCTCAGTATCGAGGAACTGGAAGATTATTTCGAGATCAACATCCCTCGGGAGAAATTCGACACGGTGGGCGGTTACCTGTTCAACCTGTTCGGTCATGTCCCCCTGGTCAATGAAGAAATTCGCGATGGCGACCTGCTCTTGACGGTGGTGGATTGTGACGATCGCAAGATTAGTAAAGTCCGGGTCCAGCGGATTCAAGCGAACGGGTTGTCGGACGACGAAGAACAATGAGACGGTTCATCCCGGAAAGGGTCTCCTGTTGGGCGTTTCTGTCCGGGATTCTGCTGGCATTGGCATTCCCACGGGTCAACCAGGCCTGGCTGGCCTGGGTCGCTCTTGTCCCCCTGCTGCAAGTGATGTCGGTCCGCCCGTTCCGCTCAGGCTTTATCGCCGGTCTCGGGTTCTTCGGCCTGGTATTGTACTGGCTCAACATCGTCATGACCACTTACGGTGGGTTGCACCCGGTCTTTTCCCTGGCGGCGTACCTGATGTTGGCGGCGTATCTGGCGTCGTTTTTCGGGGCCGCCACCTGGGCCTGCTGCCGCCTGCAGGAAAAACTCGCGCTGTCGCCGGTGTTGACCCTGCCGGTCCTCTGGGTTGCGCTGGAATTTTCCCGTTCCTTCTTGTTTACCGGTTTTCCCTGGGCGACCCTCGGTTACTCCCAGCAGGTATATCTGCCCCTGATTCAGTCGGCTGATCTGTTCGGGGTTTACAGCATCAGTTTCCTGATCGTGCTGAGCAACGCCCTGCTGTCCAGTTTCTGGGAGATGGGCCGGCGGCGGCATTTGCGCGATCTTCACTGGGGCGTGTCGATTCTCGGATTGCTGCTGATTGCCGGCAACTATGGTTACGGTCTCTGGCGTCTCGGTCTGCCACCTGCTGAGAGCGGAGAAAAACTGCAGGTGGCCCTGATTCAGGGCAATATCGATCAGTCGCTGAAGTGGGATCCCGCTTACCAGCAATCGACCGTGGACATCTATCGCGATCTGTCCCTGGCGGCATCCGCGGAAGACGCCCCCGATTTGATCATCTGGCCGGAGAGCGCCACTCCGTTCTATTTTCAGGAATCCGGTCCCTTGCACGACGAGGTGGTTGCCGTCAGTCGCTCCACAGGTAGTTCCCTGCTGCTTGGCAGTCCGGCTTTCGAACTGTCAAACCGCCGCTACCGCTACCTGAACAGTGCCTTTTTTCTCGACTCCCGTGGGGAGGTCCTGGGCCGAAGCGACAAGGTCCACCTGGTTCCCTTTGGCGAATATGTTCCCCTGGGGCGCCTGCTGCCTTTTATCAACAAACTGGTGGCCGGGATTGGGGATTTCTCTCCCGGGACAGTCAATCCTCTGCCGATGAATGGCGAACAGGTCGGGGTGCTGGTCTGTTTCGAGGGGATTTTCCCTGAGCTCGCCCGCGATTACGTCCGCCAGGGGAGCGATCTGCTGGTCAATATTACCAACGACGCCTGGTTCGGCAGATCGTCGGCTCCGTTTCAGCACCTGGCCATGATCCGCTTTCGGGCTGTGGAAAATCGCATCTGGGTGGCCCGGGCGGCCAATACCGGGATTTCGGCATTTATTGCGCCGACCGGGCGGATTACCGCACAGACCTCGATTTTTACCCCCGCTTTTTTGCATGGCGAAGTAACGACCGGGGCGGGGTTGACCCTGTACACCCGAATCGGCGACCTGATGCCGGTCCTGTTTCTGTTCCTGAGCATTTTCTGGCTGATCAAAACCCGCCGGCGATTTATTTAGTTTTCGTCTTGCCGGATTTCCGGATGGACACTTTTTAACGGGTGCAGATGGGGGCTTGAGGAAAACTTGCGTTGCCGCTATAATCCCCCCCCCCCACTTTCCGTACCAAGGAGATATAAATATGTTTCGCGATGAAAAAGAAACGATGAACCACCTCAAGGTCAAGCTCGACGAGCTGAGGAGGTATCTTTGACGTTGAGGCCAAGAAAGAGCGGGTTTTCGAACTCGAGGCCGAAATAGCCAATCCGGATTTCTGGAACCAGGGCAACAAGGCTCAGGAAGTCCTCAAGGAGCGCACCTCGCTGCAGAAAATCGTCGAGAACTGGGAAACCTGCTATCAGGAACTCGAAGATTTCCTGGTCATGGTCGAAATTGGCGAAGAGGGCGGGGACGAGGATATCCTTAAGGAAATTAAAGAGATTCTACCGGTGCTCGAAAAGCGGGTCGGCCAGATGGAGTTTGCCCGGATGCTGTCCGGGCCGCACGATGCGAACAACGCGATTTTCAGTATCAATGCCGGCGCCGGCGGCACCGAAGCCCAGGACTGGGCTGATATGCTGCTGCGGATGTACCTGCGTTACTGCGAACGCAAGGGCTATCGGACCGAAATTACCGATTATCAGGCGGGTGATGAGGCCGGCGTCAAGGGGGTGACCTTCACCGTCGAAGGCGAGTACGCCTACGGTTTCTTGCGGGCTGAGAACGGCATCCATCGCCTGGTGCGTATTTCTCCCTTCGACTCCAATGCCCGTCGCCACACCTCGTTCTGCTCGGTTTTCGTTTTTCCCGAACTGTCGGACGATGTCGAAGTCGATATCAACGAAAAGGATCTCAGGGTCGACACGTACCGTTCCAGCGGCGCCGGCGGCCAGCACGTCAATAAGACCGAATCAGCGATCCGGATTACGCATATGCCGACCGGCGTCGTGGTGGCCTGCCAGAACGAGCGGTCCCAGCACAAGAACCGCGCCACAGCTATGAAGCAACTTAAAGCCCGACTATATGAACTGGAAGTGCGCAAGAAAGAAGAGGAATCCGCGGCTATTTCCGGGGAAAAGAAAGAGATCGGCTGGGGCAGCCAGATTCGCTCCTACGTGTTGCATCCGTACCGGATGGTTAAGGATCACCGAACCGGTTACGAGGTCGGCAACACCGACGCGGTTTTAGATGGTGACCTGGAAAGTTTTGTCGAAGCCTACTTGTTGAGCAAGGCGTAAGACTCAAGTGGCTTGATTGCTTACGACGTGGTTTCCGGCGGGATAGGTCTTGACTTGCTCCGGTCCGGGGTATAAGGTAGCACGCCTGAAATTACGGGATGAAAGGTACTAATATCATGGAAGAACTTAACGATATCCTGGTCCAGCGGCGGGCCAAGATGGAGGAACTTCGAGGCGAGGGGGTGAATCCTTACGCCAACGATTTTCCGGTGGAACATACCTCGGCAGATGTCGCTGTCGCACATGAAAATGACGACAGCGCGGCCCTTGAAGGCTGTACTGCAAAATACGTGATCGCCGGTCGGATCATGGCCCGCCGGGATTTCGGCAAGGCTGCTTTCATTCAGATCCAGGATCGCAAGGGCCGGCTGCAGGTCTATGTCGGTCGCGACAACGTCGGCGAAGCGGCCTTTGCGTGTTTTCGCAAACTCGACATTGGTGATATCGTCGGCCTTTCCGGTACCCCGTTTCGTACCAAGACCGGCGAGCTTTCGCTGCGAGCCGACTCGATCCGCCTGCTGACCAAGTCGATGCAGGTTCTGCCGGAAAAATGGCACGGTCTGACAGACGTCGAAACGCGCTACCGCCAGCGCTATCTCGATATGATCGTCAATCCCGGCGTTTGTGATGTGTTTCTCAAGCGTAGCCGGATCATCAGTTTGATCCGTAATTATATGGTCGAGAACGACTTTCTCGAAGTCGAAACGCCGATGATGCAGCCAATCGCCGGCGGCGCCACGGCCAAACCGTTCATGACCCACCACAACACCTTGAAGATGGACCTGTTCCTGCGGATCGCGCCGGAACTCTATCTCAAGCGCCTGGTGGTTGGCGGTTTTGATCGGGTTTTCGAAATCAATCGCAATTTTCGCAACGAGGGGATTTCGATTCAGCACAACCCTGAGTTCACCATGATGGAGTTCTACCAGGCCTACGCGACCTATCACGATCTGATGGACTTCACCGAAGAGCTGATCTGTCATGTTGCCAAAGAAGTGGTCGGCAGCCTGGTCATTCCGTATGGTGGCAAGGAGGTCGATCTGACCGC
>JAQYWA010000475.1 GCA_030145265.1 Desulfuromonas sp.
CGGTGCATGACTATTGATCGAAAAAAATCTATCAAGGGGCCCTTGCGGCCCCTTTTTTCGTTTTTCATGACTAGGAGGCTGCCGGGCTTAACATGAACCTACTGCGAAATTGGCTGATCGGCCCATATTCTCGACAATTTTCGACAAATAGCCCTGCTATTCGCTCTCAAATTCTCGAAAATCTGGTCTTGAACATCCAATTTCTCGTTACGGTCCGTCAAGTCCGACTGCCTCCTTGCTAACCGGATGATGGGAGCCAGCGGTGATCCACGGTAATCTCTCGGGACTCAAGGCAAGTCAGGTCCAGGCCCTTGAACGTATCTACCGGCGGCGGATTCCCGTCGACGAGGTGATCACTCCTGAACTGGCCCGTTTTCTGACCGAGCGATCCTTCGACATGAAGCGCCAGGTCGGCATCATTATCGACCGTCAGGGTATTGTCAAGCACGTCATCGTTGGTGACGATCGTGAGATCGTTATCCCTGATCTCTCGGATGTGGGGCTCGGCCGTAGCGGCTTGCGCGGGTTGCGTTGCATTCACACCCACCTCAAGGGGGAGCCCCTTTCCCAGGACGACCTGACCGACCTGGCCCTGTTGCGTCTCGACCTGATGCTGTCTATCTCGGTCGGGGCTGGGGGCCTGCCGGGGCGAATACACTATGCCCATGTACTGCCGCCCGGGTCTGGAGGCAAGAGTGTCGAAACCCTGTCCGCCCCGTCGGTGCACGATCTCGCCCTTGACGCTGACGCCTTTTTCCGCGCTCTCGACGAGGAACTGGAGCGGAAAATGGGAGAGACCATCGATCTCTCCGACGCCCGGGAAAAGGCGATCCTCATCTCGGTCAGCCAGGGGGGCAGACAGGAAACCGAGGATTCTCTTGATGAACTGTCCGAGCTGGCCCGCACTGCCGATGTGGTCGTGCTCGACCGGGTGATTCAGCGCCCCCGTCAGCTTAACCCCAAGTTCCTGATGGGGGAGGGAAAAGTCAAAGAAGTGGTCATTCGTGCTCTGCAGCAGGGGGCGACCATGTTGATTTTTGACCAGGACCTGTCGCCTGTGCAGGTGCGTTCCATCTCGGCTATCACCGAAATAAAGGTCATCGACCGCAGTCAGGTGATCCTCGATATCTTCGCCCGCCGGGCCCATACCCTGGACGGCAAGGTGCAGGTCGAACTGGCCCAGCTCAAGTACATCATGCCGCGGTTGACCGGTAGAGGCACCGCCATGTCTCGCCTAATGGGTGGGATCGGCGGCCGCGGTCCCGGAGAAACCAAGTTGGAGACGGATCGCCGGCGCATTCGCGACCGCATCACCCGGCTTGAAAAGCAGCTGGCCGGGCTCGCCAAGGGCCGCCTGCAGCGGCGCCAGCGGCGCATCCGCGCCGAAGTGCCGATCGTTTCGATTGTCGGCTATACTAATGCTGGCAAATCGACCCTTCTCAACGCCCTGACCCAGAGCAAGGTGCTTACTGAGGACTTGCTTTTCGCCACCCTCGACACCTCGACTAGGCGGCTGCGCTTTCCTCTGGAGCGGGAAGTGATTATCACCGACACCGTCGGTTTTATCCGGAAACTGCCCAAAAGTTTGCTCGGGGCTTTCAAGGCGACCCTCGAAGAACTGGAGGATGCCGATCTGCTGATGCATGTGGTCGATCTGGGCAATCCCCGTTTCGAAGAACATATCCGGGCTGTGGAGCGGATATTGCAAGATCTCGAACTCGACCGCATACCGAGGCTGCTGGTATTCAATAAAGTAGATTTGGTGCCTCAGGA
>JAQYWA010000476.1 GCA_030145265.1 Desulfuromonas sp.
GTTGCTATTGACGATGGTTTCGGCCGACAGCGGCTGGCCGAGTTCGACCAGTTCATCGCCGGTGGAGAGGATCGCCACTTTGGGCCTTCCGTAGACCGACACCCGGGAGCAACCGAAGGAAGCCAGAAGACTGATTTCCGGCGGACGCAGAGTCGTGCCGGCGGCCATCACCCGCTGACCGGCGTTGATATCCTCACCGCGAAAGCGGATATGGTCCCGTGCCCCGACCTTGCCGTGGATGCAAATGGCAGTGTCGCCCGAGTCGGTCTCCTCGAAGGGCACCACCGCATCGGCGCCGGGAGGCAGCGGCGCGCCGGTCATGATCTTCACCGCGCAGCCTGGCTCCAGAGCCGGTTCGGCCCGGCCGCCGGCGGGGATGTAGCCAGTTATCGGCAGCACCACGCCAGGGTGGCAATCTTCGGCGCGCACAGCATAACCATCCATCGCCGAATTGTCAAAGCGCGGCATGTCGAGACTGGCGTCGAGCGGCTCGGCGATGGCGCGGCCGACCGCGTCGAGCAGGGCAACCCGTTCAACGGCGAGCGGGCGCACCTGCTCAAGGATCAGCGTTCTTGCATCTTCAAAGGATTTAGACATAAGGGACTCCCGGCTGCAGTCAGCCGATTAGGTTCGGAATCGGGACAGGGGTGCCCAAGAATGCGCCCCCCGACCAGGTGGATTTCTTCGGCTTCGAGCCGCTGAACCAGGGCCGGGTCGTGGCTCGATATGACCATCGACAGCCCCTGATCGCGCAGGTTGACCAGCAGACGTTCAAAGGCCAGGGCGCTGTCGCCGTCGAGGCCGGCGGTCGGCTCGTCGAGCAGCAGCACCTTGGGATCAAGCGCCAGGGCGCGAGCCAGGGCAACCCGTTGGACCTCACCTCCGGAAAGCTGATTGACGCGGCGCTCGGCGAACCCGTCTAGGCCGACGGTCTGCAGCGCCCAGAGGGTCCGGCGCTCCCGCTCCCGGCGGGTAAGCCCGCGCAGCTTCAGACCAAAGGCGAGATTGACCGCTACCGTGCCGGAAAGAAGAAAGGCTGACTGGTGGACCAGGGTGATCTCCCGGCGCAGGCGGCAGATATGGCGATCCTGAACCGGCAACAGCCGGCCGTCGATCCTCAGCTCGCCAGAGGTCGGCCGTTCGAGCAGGGCAAGCAGCTGCAGCAGGGTACTCTTGCCGGCACCGTTGGCCCCGGTCAGGGCGTAAAGCATGCCCGGCTGCAACTCGAGACGGTCGATCTGCAGAACAGCGCGGTTGCCGCGCAGGTGTTCGATGTTGTTCAGTTCATAAAGAGGAGTCACGAATCACCTCTGCTGCAGCAGGTTGAGAAACAGGTTGACCAGCAAGGCTACCGCCATCAGCACCATCCCCAGGGCGAGGCCGAAAGCGAATTCCCCCTTGCTGGTTTCCAGGGCGATGGCAGTGGTCATGGTCCGGGTATAGCCGCGGATGTTGCCGCCGAGCATCATCGCCACGCCGACCTCGGCGATGACCCGCCCGAAGCCGGCTACCACCGCCGCGACGATGCCGAAGCGCACTTCCAGCAGCAGCTGCAGCACACTGCGCACCGGCCCGGCGCCGAGGGTGCGGGCAGTCGGCAGAATACGCGGGTCGGCACCGGCCACTGCCGCCACCGTGTAATGGGTGACGATCGGCACCGCCAGCACCACCTGGCCGATCATCATCGCCCAGGGCGTGAACAGCAGCCCATACACCCCCAGCGGCCCCTGGCGACTGAGCAGGCCGTAGACCAGCAGGCCGACCACCACGGT
>JAQYWA010000070.1 GCA_030145265.1 Desulfuromonas sp.
GCGATCATGGTGTCGTTCGGTTGTGGCGGTCCTCGGGTCAAGGCGCCTACCCTGGCCGGCGGCGGAAGCTACTCGATTGCCGTGCTTTCCGATCGCGGAATCACGCCGGAGCTCGGCCCTGACCGGCGTAATCAGTACAACCAGGTCGGTGAATGGATGGAGCGGGACTTGTTGCGGATGTTGAAAAAAGTCGGTTATACGGCCCGTCTGGTCAGCAGTCGTAGTGAATTTACCGCCGGTCCCGGCGAGTATCTGCTGACCGTGCGCATGGAACGCTACAACCCCGGCAGCAAGGCGGCTCGGATGCTGGTCGGTTTCGGTGCCGGTGCGACCTCGCTTGACACTCATTTCGAACTCTACGGTGCCTCATCGAAGCCGCTCCTGGCCGAAGATCACGGCGTCGGTTCGAGCATCGACTGGTACCAGGTGGTGCAGAAGCTCAACCAGCAGATGGTCGACGCGGTTTCCCGCAAACTGGCGGAAGGGGCGCGGGGCTAAGACAAAAACGCCTGTAGAACAACGCAAAACGGCTGGCTCCGCGAGGATGCCAGCCGTTTTTGTGTCTTGACTCGGACTGCGATTACACCACCGTCAGCAGCGCATAGCTGATGGTGAACAGAAGTTAGACTGTTTTTTTAAAATTGATTTGAGCGCCGACCTCAGGCCGTGCCTCTCAGCGCAATCGCCAAAAATTCTTCCTTCGCCATCATCTCCCACTCCATGTTTTCATCCAGAGGCTCGGATGAAATAAAGCAGGAATTATCCGAATAGGCTTTGTAGAGAGAGTAGTAGTCCGGCTCCTTGGCGTAATCACGATAGGCGAATAATTTCACGCCATCACTGAAGAGGCAATTCAGCGCCGAAAATTTGTGTTTCTGCTTGATCGTCGCTGCCGAATCAAGAAACGCCTGGCCCAGATCCTGCGCCTTGCCACTCATGACATGATAAAAGAACACCTCCGTATCGCGGGCATCGGCGGGCAGACCCGGCTGGCAGATGCCCGGTATCAGACCCTGGTAGTCGTAGACCACGCCGTTATGAAAAAACACGGTGTTGCCCAGGTGGAACGGGTGGGCGTGCCGGGTGTTGGCGGTGTTCGCCCAGGCGGATTTGCGCAGGTGGAGGATCATCACTGGCGAGGTCTGCGCCGCGCTTAAGATCCCGATTACCTTGTCGGTCTCTTCCAGCAGGTTGACTCCGCTTTTATGGACGACCAGTTCCCCCTGTTGATAGAAGGCCAATCCCCAGCCATCCTCGTGTCCGGGAGGGTCTTCGGTCATGACCTGGCCGCTGCGCGCCAGCTCGCAGAAGCGGGCCACGATTCTCTCATGCTTTGTATAATCGAAATGGGTGATCCCAAGAACTCGGCACATTCAGTAACCTCTCGGACTATCCATGAGCCGGCTGCAAATCCGGCTGTTTGTCCATATTTCGGCTCCTTTTTGGCCCATAGCTATGGCTATGAGCCTGCAAGCGAGCCAACATCTGCTCTCAAATATCCTAATTTTCGCTTCGCCCCGCATAGTTCGACAGGCTCCTAGAAAAACCATCTCGCAACGGCAACCGCCACAACGATGCCAATAAAATCCGCCACCAGACAGACCGGCACCAGGTAGCGGGTTTTCTTGATGCCGACGGCACCCAGGTAAACGGCCAGCACATAAAAAGTGGTTTCGGCGCTGCCCATAATCACCGCCGACATCTGGGTGGCCATGGAGTCCGGACCGGCAGTCTTGACGATGTCGGTGAACAGTGCGGTCGAGGCGCTGCCGGAGAGCGGCTTGATGATCGCCATGGAGACGGCTTCGATCGGGATATCCAGAAAACCGAACACGCTGTAAAAGGCATCCCGGAGCACGTCGAAAGCACCGGAGGCCTGGAACCCCTTGATGGCCACGAAGATGGTCAACAGATAGGGGAAAATTTTGAAGATTATCGCCGGCCCTTCCTTGGCCCCGGCGACGAAGGAGTCATACACCCGGACCTTCTTGACGGTTCCGTACAGAACCGTGAACAGGATGAACAGCGGGATAATCAGCAGCGAGATGTATTCAACGTAAGCGATCATCGGAAGATCTTCCTGAACGCGGCCAGGATCAGCAGCGCCGTCATGGTCGAGATGGCGGTGGCGATCAGCACGGGAAAGACGACCGCGGCCGGATTCCGGTGTCCGTAGCTGGCCAGGATGCCGATCACGGAGAACGGGATCAACTGGATACTGGCGGTGTTGATGACGATGAACGTCATCATCTCAGGGGTGATGGTCCCTTTCTCCTCATTGAGGAGATCGAGGTCCTGCATGGCCTGAATCCCCAGCGGGGTGGCCGCGTTACCGAGGCCGAACAGGTTGGCCAAGACATTCAAGGTGATTGCCGTAATGGAGGGATGATCGCCGGGGATATTTTTGAACAGGCGGCAGATGACCGGCTTGAACAGGTGCGCGATCCGGTAGATCAGGCCGGAGTCTTCGAGGATTTTGGTGATCCCCAGCCAGACCGAGACGATGCCGAGCAGATACAGCGAAACTTCCACCGCTGATTTGGCGCCGTCGAAGATCGACTTGGTAAACGCCTCCAGATGGCCGGTGAAGATGGCGAAAACGATACTGACGCAAATCATAATCAGCCAGAGGACGTTCATCGGTGGCCCCCGGGGAAGGCCATGTTTCTGATCACCAGCTGCTTGCGCTCTGTATTCAGTTCAACCTCGGCACCGATCGGCAAGGTGATCTTGTTGGCGACATGGCCGATGTAAGGACAATGCACCACCGGGAAGTCCAGTGTCATTTGCGAGGCTAGGATGTCATAGACCTGCTGGCTTCTGATTCCCCTGCAATCGCCGAGAATGAGCGCTTTGATCCCTTTAAATTTACCGGCCAGAATCCACTGGGTCAGATAGCGATCCACCTCGTGCAGCTTTTCATCGACATCTTCGTAAAACAGGATCGCTCCCTTCGTGTCGATCTCCCAGTCGGTCTTGAGCAGCGCGGTCAGGGTGATCAGATTGCCCCCTTTCAGAATCCCGGCGGCACAACCTGGACGATAGACCTTGCAGGGGGCGCCTTTGAGCAGATTTTTCTCAGGATAGCCGTTGACGGCGTTGACCAGTGACTTCAGCGTGAATGCCGTTGGCGTGTCCAGGTTGATCACCATGGGGGCATGCAGGGTCACCAGCCCGGTGCGCTCGAAGATCGGATTGAGCAAGGCGGAGAGGTCGCTGAAGCCGGCGATGATTTTGGGATGTCTTTTGATGAGGTCGAAGTCGATGAACGGGAGTGTTTTCATCGCACTGTACCCCCCGCGCAAGGCCAGGATCATGTCGACTCCGGGATCCGCAAACGCTCCATGGATTTGCTCGGCCTTCTCTTGCGGCGAGGGGAGCACCTTCGGAAATTCCGGATTGACGACGTTCCAACCCAGCCTGGTGAGCTGCTTGATGCCGGCGGTAAAGTCACGTTTTTGCTTGATCAGATAGCTGGGTGTTACAATAAAGACGTTCTTCAAGGGCCAAATCTCCACAATGTCGAAAATCTATTTTGCGTCAATTTATCGCCAATCAGGTCCAAATACAACAGGATTGGAAGCGGAGCCTTGCCGCATAACTCTTGCCAAACGGCTCGCCCCCTTTTATAACTTCACCATGGATGCCGCTGATGCCTTTTAAAATACTTCAATCGACACTCTTCGCCTTTTGCCTGCTGTCCAGCGTTGCGCTGGGTGCAGACCGGAGTCTGGTCAATCTCGGGCGCTGGAGCGAGACTGACCTCGCGCAGATCATCAGCACGGCACGCTCTATGGAGGCTCCCGGCGAGCGGATTGTTTCACTCTCCCGGAACTTCATTGAGACCCCTTATGTCGCAGACACCCTGATCGGCGATTCGCAAACAGCGGAACAACTGGTCATCACCCTGGCCGGGTTCGACTGCTTTACTTTTCTCGATGTGATCGAAGCCTTGCGCCGCGCATTAGACCTGACCGATTTCCCTGAACAATTAAAACAAGTCCGCTATCGCGGTGCCAAGGTGACCTATGAAAATCGCCGACACTTTTTCAGCGATTGGGTTGCCGGAGATACCGCCAGGATCGGTGATGTGACCGCAGCCGTCGGGCAGGGCAGAGCTCAGGTGGTCGTCAAGCAGCTCAATCTTAAAAGCGACGGGTCCCGTTGGTTGCCAGGGGTCTCTGTGACGCGGCGTGAAATAATCTACATTCCCACGAACGAAATGGACAGGGACGTGTTGTCCGCTCTGCAGGCAGGCGATTATGTCGGCATTTACAGTGATCACGCCGGTCTTGACGTCAGTCATGTCGGGTTGCTGGTTCAAGGTGAAAACCGCTTCATGCTGCGCCATGCCTCATCGCGCAACAGCGTGAGACGGGTCGTTGACGTCGATCTGCTGGAGTATTTACAGGGCAAGCCGGGGCTGGTGGTCTATCGTGCCAGGTAGCGTGGTTGACTGTTCATCCAGGGGCACCGGGTCAGACTGTCTCTTTACACCACCGTCAGCATGGTGTAGCTGATGGTGAAGCGACCGCTTTCGGGGACGAACAGCAGCAGGCGGTCGCCCTGTTTGAGCCGGCCCGAGTGAAACAACTCTTCGAGAATGATGTAGATTGAGGCCGAGCCGGTGTTCCCCTTGGTCGGCAGGTTGGAGAACCAGCGATCAAGCGGGATTTCAAAGTCGATGGACTTGAGGTGGTCGTAGATCTGCAGGCGGAAGAAGTCCGACGAGTAGTGAGGAAGGAACCAGGTGATGTCGTCAGGGCGCAGATTGTATTTCGCGATCAGTTTCGGCAGGGTGCGTTCCACCGAGGTGGGAATGATTTCGCTGTTGAGCAGCTTGACGTCCTGTTTGACGGGCATGACGTGTTGCCGGGCTGCCTCTTCCGGAGTGAATTCGCGCCAGCCGGTGAGGGTGCCGTCTTCGTTTTTAACCGCTCCGGAGTACATGCAGGTCTCTAACTGGTGGGCGAAGGAGACCATCTCGATCCAGTTGATTTTCAGTGCCGGGCGGCCCTTCGGCCTGGTGCTGGTGAGAAAGGCGGCGCCGGCGCCGTCGGAGAGCATCCAGCGCAGAAAGTCGGCTTCAAAGGCGAGGATCGGCTGTGCTTCGAGGTCGACGTCGTCGCGGCTGGGCAGGCCGCTGCTGAGGGCCGCGCGCATGTAGGTGGATGAAAGCTCCGAGCCGGTGGCGACGGCATTGCCGACCAGGCCGCTGGCGACGTTTAGCCAGGCGTACTTGAGGGCGGTCATCCCGGCGACGCAGACGCCGGCGGTGCTGATCACCTCGCAGGGGGCCGCGGCGAGTTCGCCGTGCACCATCGAGGCATGGCCGGGCATGGTCTGGTCGGGAGAAGAGGTGCCGCTGGCCAGACATTCGATGTCGGCCGGGGTGAAGCCGTCGTAGGGGCACAGCCGGCGAACCGCTTCGGCTGCGAGTTGGGCGTTGCTGTGAGTGGTGCGGCCGGTCTGCGGATCGATGGCGTAGTGGCGGCTGGTGATCCGGTTGTTGCGCAGGATGATGCGGCGGGTGCGGGACGGCAGCTGATTGACCATCCCCAGCATCGCTTCCATCTGTTCGTTGCTGACCGGCGCGTTGGGGAGGAAGGCCCCGAGGTCGGTGATAAAAACATCCATTGCGGTAAACCTTTACAACTTGATTTTTTTGTGGCCCGCCTGGTAGAGAGCAGCGAACTGCGCGTAGAAGTTGGCCTCGTCCATCCGGGTGGGAGTCACCGCGTTGGACAGGGTGTAATAATCGAGGTCGTGAATCCTGATCTGGTCTCGCATCTGCCGGTGCAGGGCTGTGCCGGGGAGCGGCGTCAGCACCGTGTAGATCGGCAGGTCGATGGCGTTGTCGGCAACGTAGCGGGCCAGCCGTTCGAAATCCGGCTCAAGGTAGTCGGGCGAAACGATGAAGTCGCCGACGATGTTGATGCCCAGCCCGTGCAGGATCTCGATCGCCTCCAGGTTGGCGGCGGCCGAATTATCCTTGTTCATGCTGCTCAGCCCCTGGTCGCTGATTTCCTCGAAACCGATGATGACCGAGCGCAGCCCGGCCTCTTTCCACTCCCGCAGCAGGTCCGGGTGGCGGACCACGGTGTCGGAGCGAACATCGACGAGAAAATTTTTCTGGATCCCGCCGTCGATGATGGCGCGGCACAGCCGGCGGGCGTGATCGGGGTTGCCGAAGGTGTTGGCATCGACCAGGCGGATCACCGGGACGTCGCCCAGCAGTCGGATGTCGCGCAGCACCGTGTCGATCGACTGGCTCAGGTATTGCCCCCCGGTTAGCCCGGCGATGCAGCAGAACGCACAATCGAAGGGGCAGCCGAAGGCCGAGCTGACAAACCCCATCGGCACGCCGAGGGCGGCCAGGGTATACTGGTCGCGGTAGCCGGCGACCAGGTCGTAACGCGGAGGCTGCTCTTCCACCAGGTCGGCACGACTGTACCGGCGGATCTGCCAGCGTAGCGTTCGGCCCGGGGCGGTGTGGCAAATGCCCGGGATGGTCGCCGTTTCGCCGCCTTTTTCGAGAGCGTTGGCCAGCTCCCGCAGGCTCTGCTTGCCCAGGCCGATGACGATGTAGTCGACCTCGGCCCGGTTGAAAAATTCGGGGTCGTTGCTGGCGTGCACGCCGCCGACCACGACAGTGGCGCCGCACTTTCGTTTGATTCGTCCGGCCAGAGCCAGCACGGTGTTGGCTTCGCAGGTGACGGCGGTCAAACCGACCAGGTCGGGGGCAAAGCCGGCCAGGGCTGCATCGAGACCTTCAGGCTCGGCCTTCAGGTCGAGAATCCGTACCTCGTGCTCCAGCAAATTCCCGGCCAGAGTTTCCAGGGCCAGCGGTTCACCGCGGAAGATCTGCTTGATGGTCGTGATCCCGTAGCGTTCTTCGGGGATCGAGCGGCCGCAGTTGGGCGGATTTATCAGCAGGATGTTCATGGTCGGATCGGTCGGCGGCGAAGGGGTTTAAATGTTGGCCAGGACAAGGCCCTGATGGCCAGAATGCCGCATCGGCAGGCAAATCTTACATTTTCCCGGCGCTTTTGTAAAGAAGAGGGTGTTGCGTTGCGGGGGTAAACGTTCCATGTCAAGGCGACGTGCTGCCGCTTAGGTCGATGATCGGCCGGACGTCGGTGATTTTGAAGGTCACGGCGGCGCGGATGCTGCGGGCGGCCATTTTGCCGGCGGTCAGGGCGACGTGCCGGACGATTTCGTCGAACCGCGGACCTTCCGCCGAGATTTCCTGCACCTCGAGGTAGAGTCGCGCCCCCTTCCAGGCCAGCAGGGTCGCGCCCGGTTCGAAAAACAGGAACACCCCTTGCGGATGTTCTTTCAGGTTGGCCAGGCTGCGGTTGGCTCCCAGTCCCATCTCCAGGGTGCTTTCGTCGGTCATCCGGGTCGAGCCAAAGAGCGCGGAGTTGATGCTGCCTGCCGCATCGGTCGTGCTCAGAGTGCCAAAGCGGCCGGGTTGGTTGAAAAAGACCATCAGTTGTGGTCTGTCCATTGAGGCCTCCTTATCGAAACGATTTACGTCTAATCTAGTCATAGTTGGGTTGGTCAGTCAACCGCAACCAACGATTTCTTTGACCTCAGTGTTGTTACGGGAATATAAGCTTGCGCCGGTGCCGGGAACCATTTACAAAAGAGGGGTGGGCATAAGGGGGCTGGTATGTTGGTCGGGTCGGAAGAAAAAAAGAGGCGGGGCAAATACCGATTCCCCTGGCGGGGCGGCAACCGGTTCGAGTTGTTGGTCGATGGCCGGGAGTTTTTCTCCGCCATGGTCGAGAGTATCCTCGCTGCCCGCCATTACGTCCTGCTTGAGACCTACCTCTTTGAATCGGGTCAGGTCGCCGATCGCTTCATCGATGCCCTGATCGACGCCCGCAGCCGGGGGGTGCAGGTTTACCTGCTGTTCGATGCTTTCGGCTCCCTCTACCTGCGTCGCCGGGACCGGCTGCAGCTGGCGGCCGCCGGTGTGCAGATGGCTTTTTACAACCCCCTGCATCTGCTGCGCTGGCACCGCAACCTGTTCCGCAATCACCGCAAGCTGCTGCTGGTCGACGGCCTCGTTGCCTATACCGGTGGTGCCGGCATCACCGACCAGTTCGATCCCGATATCGAACCCGATCGCTATTGGCATGAAATAATGGTGGCGATCCGCGGGCCCTGCGTGGCCGACTGGCAGGAGCTGTTCGCAGAAAGTTGGGAGCGCTGGGCCAAGGTGCCGCCGGCGGGGGTCGAGCTGGCCGCGCCGGAAACGCAGGTCGATGGCGAGTTCGGCCGGGTGGTGGTGCATGGGCATGCCGTATCCCCCTCTGAAATCATGCGTTCGTATCTCCGTCATCTCGGCCGGGCCCGCAACCGGGTCTGGCTCGCAACGGCCTATTTCGTCCCTCCCTGGAAGCTCCGCCGCGCTCTGCGCCGGGCTGCCCGCCGCGGCATCGATGTGCGGCTGCTCCTTCCCGGCCCCCATTCAGATCATCCCGGCATCCGTCACATGGGCAGCTGCTACTACGAGCGTTTGCTGCGCAACGGGCTGCGCATTTTCGAGTACCAGCCCCGTTTCATTCACGCCAAGGTGCTCCTTTGCGACCGCTGGTTGAGCATCGGTTCGAGTAACGCCGATCGCTGGAACTACCGCTGGAATCTCGAGGCCAACCAGGAACTTCGGGATGCTTCGCTGATCGATCAAGTCCAGAAATTGTTCGAAGAGGATTTCTCACACTGTACCGAGTTCGACTACGAGCATTGGCGGGAACGCTCCCGGTTCCGGCGGCTGAGGGAATGGTTCTGGGGCAAGGTGGTCGCGCTGCTGGCTTGGTTCAGCGACATCAAGAAGCATCGAGGTGGTCCGAGGGACGACTGATTTTTTTCGAGCATTCTGTTATTCTTTAATCTAAAACAACGGTGGCAGTTATTTTCGGGAAGGAGACGAACATGTTGAAGAATATCGGGGGGAGACCTCTAG
>JAQYWA010000071.1 GCA_030145265.1 Desulfuromonas sp.
GTGCTGCCGTCGACCAGGTAGCGGCCGGGCTCCAGCTCGCGTAACAGAACATCGTCGTCATCGTACTCATCCTGAATCTCACCGACGATTTCCTCGACGATGTCTTCCAGGGTGACAATCCCCTCGACGCCGCCATATTCATCGACCACTACCGCCAAGTGGATGCGCCGGCGGCGGAATGACTGCAACAGGGTCTCGACGCGTTTCGATTCGGGAACGAAATAGGGCGGACGGACCGCCTGTTCGAGCGAAAAGGCTTCCGGTTGGTCGATCGAGGCGAGAATGTCTTTCGAATGGATAATGCCGATGATGTTGTCGAGGCTCTCCCGGTAAACCGGGAACCGCGAATGCCGCGATTGCTGCACCAGCGGCAGCACGTCGGCAAACGAAGAAGCGGCATCGATGCCGACCACCTCGGTGCGAGGGATCATGACATCACGAACCCGAGTCTGCGAGAGCTCGAACACCCCGTGCAGCATCCGCCGCTGATTCTTGGCCACCACCCCGGTCTGCTCGCCGACAGTGATCAGAGTGCGGATTTCATCTTCGGAAATAATCGGCCGACTCTCGCTTTCGCCGGGGAGCAGGCGGGCAAACAGGCGAGAAAAACCGGTGATCACCCAAATCAGCGGAGTCAGCAGCCAGACCACTATCAGGATCGGCCTGACCACCATAAACGACATCTTTTCCGGGTACTTGGCCGCGTAGGACTTGGGGCTGATTTCGGAAAAAAACAACAGAAAAGGGGTCAGCACCAAAATGGTGACCAGCTCTCCCCGCTCGCCGTAGCGCTGCACGAACAGGCCGGTCGCCAGCACCGAAATGGCGATATTGACCAGGTTGTTGCCAATCAGGATCGCCCCCAGCAGGCGGTCCGGTTGCTCCAGCAGCGTTTCCAGGCGCTGGGCCCCGCGCTGCTGCTTCTGCACCAGGTATTTGACCCGCAACCGGTCGATCGCCATCAGGGCGGTTTCGGAACCGGAAAAAAAGGCCGAGAGAAAAAACAATACCCCCAGTATGATCAGGCGAAACAGTTGGTCATCCACTCCGGAAACTCCAAGAAAAGTTGCTGCGCAGTCTACATGAAGGTCTGGCATAATTCAATTTTTTCAATCAGAGACGGTAGCGAAGGAGCAAAATCATGCTCGACTTGTACGGTGAAGACCGCTGTGCTATAAAAATCCATCCCGAACAACGGCAGACCGGCACAACCGGCCAGGAGGACATGTTGTCAACCAACCAGACCGACAGAACCGAAGCTGCGGCGTGTCACGCCCGACTGTGCGCCGAGCTGCACCGCCACAACCGCCTGTATCACGTCCTCGATCGTCCGGAAATCTCCGATGCCGAATATGACCGCCTGTTCCGCGAACTGGTCGAGCTGGAAAACGCCTGGCCTGAGCTGACGACTCCCGACTCTCCGTCGCAGAAAGTAGGGGCCGCACCGGCGGAAAAATTCTCCCCCGTCCCCCATGCCGTCCCCATGCTCTCCCTTAAGAACGTCAAAAGCGCAGAAGAGTTCCTCGATTTCGACACCAGCATCCGCAAAAACTTCCTGGCCCGCGAAGACGCGATCGACTATGTCTGCGAGATGAAGCTGGACGGGGTGGCGGTTGAACTGACCTATAAGCAGGGTATCCTGACCGTCGCCAGCACCCGCGGCGACGGGTCGACGGGTGAGGATATCACCGAAAATATCCGTACGCTGGCCTCGGTGCCCCCGACCCTCGCTCCCCCCTTTCCGCCCCTGCTCGACGTACGGGGCGAAGTCTACATCGACCTGAAGGATTTTCAGCAACTCAACCGCGACCAGGAGGATGCAGGAGAACGTAGTTTCGCCAACCCGCGCAACGCCGCCGCCGGCAGCCTGAGACAACTGAATTCCGCTGTTACCGCCCGGCGCTCCCTGAAAATCTTCTGCTACGGCACTGGTCGCTGGCAGAACGGCCGCCACCACAGCCACCTCGAATCCCTGCAGCAACTGGCCAACATGGGCCTGCGAGTCAACCTGGAAGAAACGGTAAGCGTCCGCGGTGCCGAAGGAGTGCTCGACCACTACCGCAAACTTCTGACCAGAAGGGACGCCCTCCCCTTTGAAATCGACGGCATGGTGGTTAAGGTCAATACCCTTGACCTGCAGCAGGAACTGGGCACACTGAGCCGCACCCCCCGCTGGGCTGTCGCTTTCAAGTTTCCACCGCGGCAAGAGGAAACGGTTCTCGAGGGGATCGGCCTGCAGGTCGGCCGCACCGGGGCCATCACCCCGGTAGCGCACCTAAAACCAGTCAATGTCAGCGGGGTGACCGTATCGCGGGCCAGCCTGCACAACTGGGACGAAATCGCCCGTCTCGACATCCGGGTCGGCGACCACGTCGTGGTCGAACGGGCCGGCGACGTCATCCCCGACGTGGTCAAGGTTTTGGTTGAGCGACGCACCGGGACCGAACAGCCGATCGCCATACCGACAGTCTGCCCCGAATGCGCCGGCCCGGTCCGCAAGGCCGAAACGGAGGTCATCCCGCGCTGCACCAACAGCCACTGCCCGGCACAAACCATCGAGCGGATCAAGCATTTCGTCTCGCGCAATGCCATGGACATCGACGGCTTGGGGGAAAAACAGATCCTGCAGCTGATCGCTCTCGGCAAAGTGAAGACTGTCGCCGACCTCTACCGGTTGGACAAAGAAGACCTGTTTGCCATGGAGCGGATGGGGGAGGTGCTGGCCGAAAAGCTTCTGCAATCCATCGCGCAGAGCAAATCCCGCCCCCTGTCGCGCCTGCTGTTCGGTCTCGGCATCCGCCACGTCGGCATCCATACCGCGAAAATCCTGGCCAAACGCTTCACCTCCCTCGGGGCACTGGCTCAGGCCGATGCTGACAGTCTGATCAAAATTCACGAAATCGGCGGCAAGGTGGCCGAATCGCTGGCCGATTTCTTCGCCGACCCAGTTCAGGGTCAACTGCTCGAACAACTCCGAGAACAGGGAGTCAACCCAACTGAAGAGGCGGTGGTCCAGCAAAACGGACTGCTTACCGGCAAGATCCTGGTCATCACCGGCGCCCTGGAGCAGATGAGCCGCAAGGAGGCGGAAGACCTGGTCGAGCGGCTAGGAGGCCGCGCCGCCGGCTCGGTGAGTAAAAAAACCGATTACCTGGTTGCCGGTCCGGGGGCCGGAAGCAAGCTGGACAAAGCTCAGAAGCTAGGGGTCAGCATCCTGAGCGAAGAGGACTTTCTGCAGATGACGCAACGCGGGGAGGACGCATGAGAAGGATCCGGGCTAGGGTTCGCTTCAAAGGAAGGGTTCAGGGAGTCAACTTCCGCTACTTCACTTGCCGCAAGGCGCTGGACCATGGCTTAACGGGATGGGTCCGCAATCTCGCCACCAAGGATGTGGAAGCAGTTTTCGAGGGGAGGGAGTCGGAAATCCGCAGTGCCCTGGAACTCTGCCGGCAGGGACCGGCCGGCGCCCAGGTTGATGAGATGTTGATCGACTGGGAAGATTTCCGCGGCGAGTTCGTAAGCTTCGAAATCCATCGCTGACGAACGGCTCATTGGCTCTTAATGAATCGATTAAGAACACCGAGGATTTCCAGGGTTTTGAACGGTTTCTTGATGAACCCCTCGCCACCGACCTCTTTACCCCGATCAATGGCAACCGACTCACCGCGCGCCGAGAGAAAGACAACCGGAATATTCTTGGTGGCAGGGTTCTGTTTCAGCAGCTCGCAGACCTTGAAGCCATCCATCCCGGGCATCATGATATCCAAAAAAATCAATGTCGGCATTTCGCTTTGGGCCAGTTCGAGGCCTGCGGCACCGCTTTCCGCATACAGCACCTGGAAACCACGCAGCTTGAGCACGGCCTCCATGAGCATGGCGACGGTTCGATGATCATCCACGACCAGAACCTTCTGTTTATCCATTTATGCCCTCCATTTCATCATCCATATCCAGGCTTTCCTTGTAGACCTCGCTACCAGAAAGTCCAAACTGCCGGGCGACCTGTTTGACGATATCCCGCCTTGATAGGTCGGGGTCGGCACCTAGCCTGCGGAGGGCTTCGCGAACCGTCTCCTGCGGAGGCTTCACCATGGCCGGAGCGATCATCAGGACAATCTCGCCGCGCACCCGACTCTGCCCGAAATGTTCCAGAGCTTCGTCCGCCGATCCGCGAAAGAGTTCTTCATGGATTTTGGTCAGTTCCCGAACAATGGCGATCTGACGCTCAGCCCCGAGCACGTCCCGCAGATCGTGCAACGCCGCCAGCAGGCGATGCGGAGCCTCGTAATACGCCACGGTACGCTGATACTCGTTGGCCACCCCGGCGAAGACCTCACGACGCGCGCCGGATTTGGCCGGCAGAAAGCCGTCAAAAGCAAATCGTGCCACCGGCAGGCCGGAAAGAGAAAGGGCGACCACCACGGCGCAGGGCCCCGGGATCGCAGTGACCGGCAGACGTTCCTCGTGACACCGACAGACCAGCAGGTATCCGGGGTCAGAAATCGCAGGCGTGCCCGCATCTGAAATCAGCGCCACCGACTTTCCCTGCCGCAACAGCTCGATGATTCGCTCTCCCTTGGCGGCTTCATTGTGCTGAAAAAAGGACGTCAGCGAAGTGGTAATGCCAAAATGGTTGAACAGCTTGCGACTGTGACGGGTATCTTCGGCGGCGACCAGGTCGACCTCCTTGAGTACCCGCAGCGCGCGCAGGGTAATGTCTTCAAGATTGCCGATTGGTGTGGCAACCAGGTACAGAATTCCATCGGCCATAGCTATATATTACAATCCAGAAACTGAAACTTAAAATAAAATTTTCTATACCCGCCATATCGAACAGACACTGAACATCAGGCCGTCTGCGCTTCGAGGCGTTCCAGGTCGCGGAGCCACAGGGTAACGCAGGCATCGCTCGGCATCCGCCAGTCGCCCCGGGGGGACAGGGCCACGCTCCCCACCTTGGGCCCGTCCGGCAGGCAGGATCGTTTGAACTGCTGAGAGAAAAACCGCCGGTAAAAGGTCTTCAGCCAGCACAGAATTTCGGCCGGAGTGAACTGATCGGCAAAGACCTGGCACGCCAGAAAATAGATCTTGGACGGGGCAAACTGCAGGCGCACCATGTGGTAGAGAAAGAAATCATGCAGCAGGTACGGGCCGACATGATCTTCAGTCACCTGGCGGATTTCGCCATTTTCCGCCGGCGGAAGCAGTTCCGGCGAAACCGGAGTGGCGCAGATGTCGTTGAGAACCGCCGTGGCCTCGCCGGTAAATTCGACGTCGGCGCACCAGGCCACTAGGTAGCGCACCAGGGTTTTGGGCACCCCGGCGTTAACGCCGTACATGGACATGTGGTCGGCATTGTAGGTGCACCAGCCGAGAGCCAGCTCGGAAAGATCGCCGGTGCCGATCACCAGGCCGCCAACCTGGTTGGCCACATCCATCAGGATCTGAGTCCGCTCCCGGGCCTGGGCGTTCTCGTAGGTGATGTCATGACAGGTCTCGTCATGGCCGATATCGGCAAAGTGCCCGCGCACCGCGGTATCGATGGAAATGACCCGAAGGGTCACGCCGAGCAGTTCGGCGAGCCTTTCGGCATTGCCGCGGGTGCGCACGGTGGTCCCGAAGCCGGGCATGGTAACAGTGACAATCCCCTTTCGGTCGAGCCCCAGCCGATCGTAGGCCTTGACCGTCACCAGCAGAGCCAGGGTTGAATCGAGCCCGCCGGAAATCCCGATCACTGCACGATTCATCCCGGTATGCCGCAAACGCTTGGCCAGCGCGGTGGTTTGCAGGGCAAAAATCTCCTGGCAGCGGCAGGAGCGCTCGGCGTCAAGCGCCGGAACAAACGGGGTCGCCGGCACCGGGCGGCGGACCGGGCCCGATGGCAATTCAGCCAGTGGAAAAGGGATCACCCGCCAGGTTGACTCATCGACCGATGCGGCAAAACTGTTGTTTTTCAGCCTTTCGTTGACCAGCCGCTGCAGATCGACGTCAGCCACCGCCAGCTGGGAAGCGAACTGAAACCGCTCGGTTTCCGCCAGCATGGCGCCGTTTTCGGCGATCAGGGAATGGCCAGAAAAAACCAGGTCGGTACTCGACTCACCGGGACCGGCCGAGGCGTAGGCATAGGCGGCCAGGCAGCGGGCCGACTGGGCCCGGACCAGATCGCGCCGGTAAGCCTCCTTGCCGAGGAGTTCGGGACTGGCCGACAGATTAAGCAGCACCGTGGCCCCGCGCACCGCCATACTGCCGCTGGGCGGACTGGCCACCCAGGCGTCTTCGCAGATCTCGATGCCGACCAGGCAGTCAGGCCGGCTGGCGGCCCGAAACAGCAGGTCGGCTCCGAATGGAATCGTCTCACCCCGCCATTCAATGCTGTCCGCACGGGTGTCGCGGGCCGAGGAAAACCAGCGTTCCTCGTAGAACTCCTGGGTATTGGGCAGGAAGGTTTTCGGCACGATGCCGAGAATCCGCCCGCCGGCGATCATCACCGCACAGTTGAACAACCGCCCTCCCTGGGCAATCGGAGCGCCAACCACCACCGACACAGAGTGCCCCTTCAGGCAATCCGCCAGTTCCCACAGGGCCTGCCGGGCCTGTTCAAGCAGCAGTGGCTGAAAAAACAGGTCGGCACAGGTATACCCGGTGAGGCACAACTCTGGGAATACCAACAAGTTGCAATCGATGGCTTCAGCCTGGGCAATGACTTGGCGGAGCTGCTCACAGTTGAATGCGACATCGGCCACGCGCAGCTCCGGCGAGGCGACACCGATCCGGCAATACCCCAGGTCAGATAAAGTCATGTCCATAACAAGGGTTTCTCCTGTAGCGGCACACATCCGCCTTCAATCATTAAGCTCATGAACTATCAAGGATAACAACAAACTTCACACATCGCAATGGATGTGATTCAGCGCAGACCGAACGCGTCAGGAATATGTTCGATCCTGGTTTCATCGCTGCCGGCCAGGATAGCGATGACATCGAAGCGCGATTGCGCGCCCACGGCCCCAATATCGGTCAGGTACCACTGGGCGGCCCGCAGAATCTGGCGCTGTTTAGTCGGCCCGACGGCCTCCTGGGGCGTTCCATACGCCAGGCTGCGACGGGTCTTGACCTCGACGAAGACCAGCACCTTGCCGTGTCGGGCAATAATATCGATTTCCCCCACCGGGGTGCGCCGATTTTGCTCAAGGATTTTCAGCCCCTTGCGCCGCAGGTAGCGGACCGCCTGCTCCTCCCCCCAGCGCCCTAGAGATAAGCGCGCCTCGGTCATCGGGGAGCCACGTGCTCACGCACCCCGCCAAAGGTCTTGCGATGCAACGGGGAAGGACCAAGGCGGGCAACAGCGGCCATGTGTTCGGCACTGCCATACCCCTTGTGCTTAGCCAGCCCATAACCGGGATAGCGGCGATCATAGGCAAGCATGAGACGATCCCGGAGCACCTTGGCGATAATCGAGGCGGCGGCCACCGAAAGTGAACGGGAATCGCCTTTTTTCAGGGTCTGCTGAGCGAGCGGAAGGGGAATCGGTGTAATGCCATCAACCAGCACAAAATCGGCAGGCAGCTTCAACCGCTGCACGGCCAGAGACATGGCGGCCAAAGTAGCTTGCAAGATGTTAACCCGGTCGATTTCTTCGGCTGAGACGATGCCAACCCCGATCGCCGCCGCCTGGGAGCGGATCAGATAAAAGAGCTTATCGCGCTTTAGAGCCGTCAATTTTTTAGAATCGGTCAGACCAGGGAGTTCGAACGTTTCGGGCAGTATCACCGCCGCGGCAACCACCGGGCCAGCCAGCGGTCCGCGGCCGGCTTCATCGACACCGGCAACGTGGGCAAAACCCCTTTTTTGAGCCTGTTTCTCGAAAAAAAGGGGTGAGACTTCAGCAGAAGCAAACAGATCCAGGGTCATGAAATATCCTGTCGTACAAATTCCGGCTGGATTTCAGGTGCACCATGGTATACAATTCAGCCTGCGCACCTAATATAACTTTAATGAGAGGAGAGAGTTCATGGGAATCTTTTTTACGTTACTGTTTGTGGTCTTGTACCTGGCACTCATCGTTGACTGGAAGGATCTTATGGGGACCATCCGCTTGGGAGGCTGGGCTACCATCGGCGTCTACATCGTACTGACGATTGTGATCTTCAGCGTATTGACCGCCCCGGAGACCGCAGCCGTCGCTCCGGCCGTCCACCACTAAGTCAGCGCAATCTTCATTGCCTGATCCACCAACGTAAAAAGCCCCGGCAAGATGCCGGGGCTTTTTTGTTGGTTACTATCACACGTAACGCTTTTCCCGGATGCGGGCAGCTTTGCCGTGCAGGTTGCGCAGGTAGTAGAGTTTAGCGCGACGAACCCGGCCTACCATAATATTTTCAATTTTCTCGACGGCCGGAGAATGCAGGGAAAAAACCCTTTCGACGCCGACGCCGTTGGAAATCTTGCGAACGGTAAAAGTAGAGCCGACTCCGCGGTTGACCCGCTTGATGCAGACGCCCTGGTATACCTGGATACGCTGTTTGTCCCCTTCGACGATCTTTACATGAACCCGCAGCGTATCCCCGGCTTTGAACGGGGTAATGTTTTTGCGGATCTGCTCCATTTCCAGACGATCAATGATATTCATAACTTTCTCCTCTATACCGATCCTTTTTCAGGATTCAATTGCGAATCCCGCCGCTGACGACGGGTCCGGGTTGTTGTCGTTGACTACGGCTCGGCATGCAGCCGGTCCAGAATGATGGCGGCTGCCGACCGCACCGGCAGATGGTTGTAATCTCCGGCCCCACGTATCGACTCGAGCACGGTCCAGCCCCGGGTGAACATTTCCGGCGCAAGGCCCCAACCCGTTCCGAACACCAGCATCAAGGGGTGGTGCTGCCGCAACTGCCGACATTGCTCG
>JAQYWA010000477.1 GCA_030145265.1 Desulfuromonas sp.
GAACCGCCCATCAATCATCAGGTGAAACAGAACCTGCTGGGCGGTCGACAACAGCTCACCCAAGCGATCCGCTTCCGCGACGAAACCTACCCGGGCTTTTTCGAGATAGTCGAGAGCCTGTGGCGGAGCGGTTTCCATTTCAAGCATGCCGCGAAAAAACGCCAGCCAGGGATACCGATCGATCTCTTCGGCAGGAATCTGCACCAGAACCGCCTGCAGAGTGACCATCCGGTGCTTCGCCAGCAGGGTCACCCCGACCTGCCGCAACAGCTGCTGAACCGACACGTAATCCCGGGCGCCGGCAAAATATCGTAGCGCCTCTTCGGTGCCCCCCTCGGCGAGATGCCAGGCCGCTGCCTGGGCCAGGGTCGCCTCGCGGTCGGCCTCGGTCAACAACTGTCCGGCCAGGAGTCTCAGAACCTCGCGAAACAGATGGTGCAGAGTGAACGTCGTGCCATTGTCGAGAAGCCGGACAAACAGGTTCTGCTGTACCAACTGCTCAAGAATCTGCCGCACATTGCTGTCGGAGGCGATCTGCTCGGCCAGGGCAACCGGGATTTCTTCGAGCAGGGAGAGTTTGAGCAGGGCCTTCTTCAAATCGGGTGGCAAATCGTCGAGGATTTCTTCCTTGAAATAGTCGGCGGCCCGGTCCTGCTGAAGCCTGCCGAGACCGTCAAGCCGCCGCCCGACTTCACCAGCGTCCTCGCGGACCAGAATCTGACCGAACAGAACCAAGCCCATGATCCAGCCATCGGTCCGCCGGTACAGCAGATCTCCCATTTCGCTCGACAGGGGGATCTGCAGCAGCCGGTTATACAGTTCGGCAATTTCCGCCCGGGTCAGGGCCAGGTCGTCATTATTCAGAACCTCCACCGACTTTCCGGCAATCAGGTCAGGAAAGGACCAGCGGGACAAGAAAAAAACCCGGAGCCCCGCCGGAATCGCTAAAAGCAGGGCGTCGATAAAAGCGAGACTTAAGGGGGCGCCTTCCAGCAGATGCAGATCATCGAAAACTAGGCTGAATTTGAGAGGAAGGGCTTTGGCGAGATCAGTCGCCAGCATTTCGGCGGCCCGGCGAGCATCGCTAGCGGACAGTTCACCTTTCTCGAGCATCTGCTCCAGAAGTGGCGACTGGAAACCTTCAATAGCGTTGCGCAGGCAGGCAAGCAAAGACGAGAACAGAAAAACCGGATCATGGTCTTCCGGGCCCAACTGGTACCAGGCAAAGGGCACGGCGGTCTTCGCCAGGTACTGGCTCGCCAGAGTGGTCTTCCCCTGCCCGGCCTGGGCCTGGATAAAGAAAACCTGACGGCCCCGTTCTTCGGCCCGCTGCAACAGACCGACAACGCGGTTCCTCGGAAGATGCCGCTCAGGATCGACCGGGGGATGAGAAAACTTGATGGCCGAAAGCCGCGGAGCGAACAAACTATTCATAGAGTAGGGGCGCCAGACCGCATCCCTGGCAGGAGCTAGGCAGACAGAAGTGTCAAACTGGCAAAAGAACGTTTGACTTTAGATGTTAGTTCATACCACCGAAGGGACGCAATGGGGGAAATCATGTATTTCGCTGTAGGGAAAACACCAATACGGGCAGGAGGGGGGTATGAGCCAGCGTCAGGCTGGAAAACACTGGCTCATACCGAAAAACCTTCAACCGAGGACAACAAACCCGAGCTGGCGCCCGGTTTTCCCCGCATCGCGCCGATAGGAAAAAAACAATTCCCGATGACAGCAGGTACATTCTTCAGCGGCACTCA
>JAQYWA010000478.1 GCA_030145265.1 Desulfuromonas sp.
GATCGACCTGCAGCAGTTCCGCCGCCGCCACCTCGTCTACCTTGACCTCGGGGAAAAACAGGATGATCTTGCGCCGCCCGGCGTCGAGAATCTGCTCGATAGCCGGCAGGCAGGCCTTGTCATAGAGCGCGTGCAGCGGCTCCAGGCCATGGCCGCTGCGGGGAATCACCACGTTTGCCTGGTCGCTCCGGGCGCAAAGCTGGCGAATCACTGGGCCGGAAAGGAACGGCATATCGCAGGCGACCACGAAGGCCCGCTCGCTGCTGGCGTGACAAAGCCCCGAGTGGATCCCCGCCAGCGCCCCCTGGCGGTAGTAGATGTCGGGCACCTTGCGGCAGGGAATATCAGGATACAGCGACGGCGAGTTGGTCACCACGATCACCTCTTCGAACAGCTCGGCCATCTGCCGGTAGACATGTTCGATGAAGCGGCCGCCGGCCAGGGGCAGGAGCGACTTGTCGCTCCCCATCCGGCGCGATTCGCCGCCGGCCAGGATAACCCCGGTGACATGAGCGATTTTCGGCAGCAGCCTTGGGGCGGCGAGCCGCTCGGGATGACAGTAAACCTCGAAGCTTTCGCCGCGCAGGTAACCGATCAGGGTGATGCCGGCCGCCTCGCTCATCTGCAGCGCCATGTCGGTGGGCGAGGTGCGCGAAGCGATCAGGGCGATGCCGAGCCTGGCCGCCTTGGCCACCATCTCGGTGGAAACCCGGCCCGAGGTGACCAGCATTTTGCCGGCCAGATTGATCCCCTTGAACAGGGCTTCGCCGGCGATGCGATCGAGGGTATTGTGGCGGCCGAGGTCCTCGGCGTACAGCAGCAGGCCGCGGCTGTCGCCGACCGCCGCCGAGTGGATGCCGCCGTGGCTCTGGTAGTTCTCGGCCCGCTGGTGCAGCTCTTTCATCAGCCCGAAAACCGCCTCGGCTGAAAAGGCCTCGGCGCCGCAAACCGAGACATCGGCTGGCGCAGCCGCTCCCGGCAGGCTGAAGCTGATGCCGGTGCCGCAGCCAGAGGTGAGGGTCGGCTTAAGCCGCTCGGGAATCTCCCGCTTCAGGCGCACCTGGGCGTCGCCAAAATCGGAGCAGATGCCGAGCTGCAGAAAATCGTCGAGACTATCAGCGAAACCCTGGTTACGCAGAAATCCGGCCACCAGGAAGTTGAGCTGGTGGGGCGAGGCGATCAAGGTCGCCATTTCGCGCCCGTTGACCGTCAACCGCAGCGGGTATTCCTGCACCACCTGGCGCTCTTTCGCCGCCAGGCCGCCATTCTTAAATTGGTAGATGGTACGGTTTTTCGAATGATCCATGGCTTATTCCTTTGATCATTTTCACGCCCGTTCTCTTCGCTCACCCAAAAATGAGACAAAAGCATCCCTCCCCCGCAACGGGGGAGGGATGTACCGGGTTGAACCTTAACCGCCGTGGGATACCGGTTTGGCGTCGGCCGAGGGACCGTCGTCGATCTTGCGGAACGAGTCGGGGATCGAGTAATCGACCGTTTCCGGGTGATGCTCGAAGATCGGGAAGTACTTGGCGATCAGCACGAAGAACAGCACGTGCGCGGCAATGATCCCCAGGGTGACCAGGGTTTCGATGATCGACGGCAGATAGATGTGCTGAGGGTCCATCATCCCGATCATCGAGACGTTGAAGCGGTTGAGCACCAGACCGAAGACCACCAGGCCGGCGGCGATGGTCCGCAGGCGATCATCCTCGCGCACCGACTTCTGGGTGAGCATGATGAAGGGCAGAACGAA
>JAQYWA010000479.1 GCA_030145265.1 Desulfuromonas sp.
GCTGGATGCAGCCAGCGGCGGCGGAGCGCTCGGCGGCGGCGTCGGTCAGCTCGTAGGCCTGCTCGACGTTAATGTCGAGGCCTTCCATTTCGAGGATGCGGCCATTGAAGATGTTCTTCTTGTTTTTCTTCGGCACGGTCATCAACCCCTGTTTGATAGCCCAGAGGGGGATGGCATTGACGGCGTCACGCAGGGTGATGCCGGGGTTGAATTTGCCGGAGAAACGGACCAGAACCGACTCGGGCATATCGAGGGGCATGAAACCGAGAGCCCCGCCGAAGGCGACCAGACCGGAACCGGCCGGGAAGCTGATGCCGATCGGGAAACGGGTGTGAGAGTCGCCACCGGTGCCGACGGTGTCGGGAACGAGCAGACGATTGAGCCAGCTGTGGATAACGCCGTCGCCGGGCTTCAAAGGTACGCCAGCGCGCTCGGCAATGAAGTCGGGGAGAAACTTGTGCATCTTCACGTCCGCCGGCTTGGGATAAGCGGCGGTGTGGCAGAAGGACTGCATGAACATCGGGGACTGGAACTTGAGGCAGGCCAGCTCCTTCAGCTCGTCTGCGGTCATCGGGCCGGTGGTGTCCTGGGAACCGACGGTAGTCATCTTCGGCTCGCAAGCGGTGCCGGGGAGAACCCCGACGACATCGCAGGCGCGACCGACCATTTTCTGAGCCAGCGAGTAGCCCTGGTTTGCCTTGGGCACCGGGTTGACCGGCTGGGTGAAGACATCGCTCTCGGGCAGGCCGAGGGCTGCACGGGCCTTGGCGGTCAGGGAGCGGCCGATGATCAGGGGAATACGGCCGCCGGCGCGGAACTCGTCGGCAACGGTGTTCGGCTTGATCACGAAGGTCGAGACCACGGCGCCGTCTTTGGTCACTTCGCCTTTGGCGGTGTTGATGGTGATCACGTCGCCGTCGTTGAAGCTGCCAACATCCATCATCAGCGGCAGGGCACCGGAATCTTGGGCGGTATTAAAGAAGATCGGGGCGATGACGCTACCGATGATCACGCCGCCACGGCGCTTGTTGGGGACGGCCGGGATATCGTTGCCGATGTGCCACAGCACACTGTTGCAGGCGGACTTGCGGGAAGAACCGGTACCGACCACGTCGCCGATGAAGGCAACCTGATTGCCGGCAGCGCGCCAGTCAGCGATATCCTTGAGACGGTTGGGGAAACGGGTCTTGCCCATCGCCAGGGAATGCAGTGGGATGTCGGGGCGGCTCCAGGCGTCGCCGGCCGGGGAGAAATCATCGGTGTTGATCTCGCCTTCGACCTTAAAGACCTTGACGGTGATCTCTTCGGCCAGTGCAGGCTTACTGGTAAACCACTCGGCGTTGGCCCAGGACTCGACAACCTGCTTGGCCTTGGCGTTGCTCTTGGAAAGTGCCAGCACTTCTTCGAAGGCATCGTAGACGAGAGTGGTGCCGGAGAGGGCACAAACGGCCTCGTCAGCGACTTCAGCGTCAGCAAGGGCGGCGATCAGGTACTTGACGTTATAGCCGCCGAGCATGGTGCCGAGGATCTGCACCGCGTCAGCCTTGGAAATAAGCGAGGAGCTCGCCTTGCCAGCGAGAATCGCGCCAAGGAAGTCTGCTTTGACCTCAGCGGCGGGGTCGACGCCTGGGGAGATCCGTTCCTTGAGCAGGTTGAGCAGAAACGCTTCTTTGCCAGCCGGCGGGTTCTGCAGCAGTTCACACAGTCCCTGGGCCTGCTCCGGGGTGAGGGGAAGCGCCGGG
>JAQYWA010000480.1 GCA_030145265.1 Desulfuromonas sp.
CCCGGCGCTTCCCCTCACCCCGGAGCAGGCCCAGGGACTGTGTGAACTGCTGCAGAACCCGCCGGCTGGCAAAGAAGCGTTTCTGCTCAACCTGCTCAAGGAACGGATCTCCCCAGGCGTCGACCCCGCCGCTGAGGTCAAAGCCGACTTCCTCGGCGCGATCCTCGCCGGCAAGGCGAGCTCCCCGCTGATTTCCAAGGCTGACGCGGTGCAGATCCTCGGCACCATGCTCGGCGGCTATAACGTCAAGTACCTGATCGCCGCCCTTGCTGACGCCGAAGTCGCCGACGAGGCCGTTTGTGCCCTTTCTGGCACCACTCTCGTCTACGATGCCTTTGACGAAGTGCTGGCTCTTTCCAAGGGCAACGCCAAGGCCAAGCAGGTTGTCGAGTCCTGGGCCAACGCCGAGTGGTTCACCAGTAAGCCCGCGCTCGAAGAAGAGATCACCGTCAAGGTCTTCAAGGTCGACGGCGAGATCAACACCGACGACTTCTCCCCGGCCGGCGACGCCTGGAGCCGCCCCGACATCCCGCTGCACTCCCTGGCCATGGGCAAGACCCGTTTCCCCAATCGGCTTAAAGAGATCGCCGACTGGCGCGCCGCCGGCAACCGGGTTGCCTTCATCGGCGACGTGGTCGGTACCGGTTCTTCCCGTAAATCCGCCTGCAACAGCGTACTGTGGCACATCGGCAACGACATCCCGGCCGTTCCCAACAAGCGCCGCGGCGGCGTGATCATCGGCAGCGTCATCGCCCCGATCTTCTTCAATACCGCTCAGGATTCCGGCGCCCTGCCGCTGATGATGGATGTTGCCAACTTCAACGACGGCGACGTGATCACCATCAACACCAAAAAGGGCGAAGTGACCAAGGGCGGCGCCGTAGTCTCGACCTTCGAGATCAAGCCGAACACCGTGCCCGACGAGTTCCGCGCCGGCGGCCGGATTCCCCTGATCATCGGTCGCTCGCTGACCGCCAAGGCTCGTGAGGCCCTCGGCTTGCCCGAGAGCGAAGTCTTCACCAAGCCGGTCAACCCGGTGCCCAAGGCAAACCAGGGCTACTCGCTGGCTCAGAAAATGGTCGGTCGCGCCTGCGATGTCGTCGGGGTTCTCCCCGGCACCGCCTGCGAGCCGAAGATGACCACCGTCGGTTCCCAGGACACCACCGGCCCGATGACCGCTGACGAGCTGAAGGAGCTGGCTTGCCTCAAGTTCCAGTCTCCGATGTTCATGCAGTCCTTCTGCCACACCGCCGCTTATCCGAAGCCGGCGGACGTGAAGATGCACAAATTCCTACCCGACTTCATCGCCGAGCGCGCCGGCGTGCCCTTGAAGCCCGGCGACGGCGTTATTCATAGCTGGCTGAACCGTCTGCTCGTTCCTGACACCGTCGGCACCGGTGGCGACTCTCACACCCGTTTCCCGATCGGCATCAGCTTCCCGGCCGGTTCCGGCCTGGTTGCCTTCGGCGGAGCCCTCGGCTTCATGCCCCTCGATATGCCCGAGTCGGTTCTGGTCCGTTTCTCCGGTAAATTCAACCCCGGCATCACCCTGCGTGACGCCGTCAACGCCATCCCCCTCTGGGCCATCAAGCAGGGGCTGATGACCGTGCCGAAGAAAAACAAGAAGAACATCTTCAATGGCCGCATCCTCGAAATGGAAGGCCTCGACATTAACGTCGAGCAGGCCTACGAGCTGACCGACGCCGCCGCCGAGCGCTCCGCCGCCGCTGGCTGCATCCAGC
>JAQYWA010000072.1 GCA_030145265.1 Desulfuromonas sp.
GGAAAGGAGTTGCCTCTGGAGATCAGCCTCTGCCATCTTGAATCCTCTGGCGGTTCTTTCGCCATGGCGTTTGTTACCGACATCTCCATTCGCAAAGAGGCCGAAATGGCCCTTAAACTGCGCAACGAGGAACTGGACGCCTTTGCCCATACCGTCGCCCACAACCTTAAAACATCTCTGACGGTCCTGATTGGATACAGTGAGATCCTCGAACAGACCTCGGCGGATCTACCGCAAAACCAGATTCAGGACTCGGCGGGAGAAATCCGGAAAACAGCTGTCAAAATCAATGCAATCATCGACGAATTGCTTCTGTTCTCAAGTATCAGCAAAGAGAACGTGCCGATCCTCCCGGTCGATATGGCCGCAACGGCCCGGGAGGCCATCGACCGCCTTCAGCACTCCATTGAGGAAGTCAATGCCAATGTCGAAATGCCCGACACCCTGCCCAGCGCCCTCGGGTACGGTCCCTGGATCGAGGAGATCTGGTTCAACTTCCTGAGCAACGCCATCAAATACGGCGGATCCCCCCCGCAAATAACGATTGGAGCCACCCTCCGGCAGGATGGTGAAATCGACTTCTGGATCAAGGATAACGGAGGGGGCATCCCGCTCGAAAATCAGGCCGTAATTTTTGATTATGGAAGAATCAAGTCAGAGCAAGCCCCGGCCGGATATGGCCTCGGACTGTCCATCGTTAAAAGAATCGCTGAAAAACTTAACGGACAGGTCGGCCTGAAAAGCGCCCCCGGCCAAGGAAGCACCTTCTTTTTCACCTTGCCGTCCGCTGAGCCGACCGGCAAATCGACTGCGTGACATCCCCCGGATAAAAATTCACTGGGTAGTATCACGAGCCACTCCCCCGGTCTTCTAATGCAGTATCTTTATTGCGAGCGGAGTTCCGGAGTTCCGAGGACAGGGTAGCGTTCGGGGTCGGACCAAGCCAAGTTTTTGAACTTATTGTGAAATGATCTGGTTTTCCCCTTCAAAATAGACGTATAGCTCGATTTTGGGGGCCAAAAGAGGGGTGCGCAGGGTCTAAGTTGTTAAGTCGCGGGGAAGGACCTGTTGGGCCAAGTCTGGGCGTTGGTAGGGGCCGGACTTGCCATGCTACTTTTCAGGTTTCGAATCTACCAACGGCCCCGGGTTGACCCCTACGCTTTACAACCGGGGCTGCCGATGGTATCAATTTAGCTGTCCGTCACTTCAACAAAGGGAGACCCCATGCCGGGCCTATTTATTCGCTGGTTGATTCTGACTCTGGCTATTCTTGCCGCCGCCTACCTGCTGGATGGGATCGAGGTCCACGGGCTGCTCTCCGCCTTTTTCGCCGCGGCCCTGCTGGGGGTGCTCAACGCCTTGTTTCGCCCGATCCTGCTGCTGGTCACCCTGCCGATCAACATCCTCTCCCTTGGCCTGTTCACCTTCGTTGTCAATGCTTTTCTGCTGATGATGGTTTCCGGGGTGATCGGCGGATTCACCGTCCACGGCTTCTGGCCGGCGGTGTTCGGGGCGCTGATTATCAGCTTGGTGAGCGGGCTCCTGACTACGCTGGTGAGCGACCAAGGTCGCGTGGAGATCATCACCCTGCACAAAAGCCACGACCGCTGGGAATAGGTTATCAGATCACGCCGCGCCACTTTCCCGTTCTACCGGGACGTTCTTCCCTAAATTGCCTAAATTGCGCGCAACAATCTTAAATTCCAGTAGCGTGAGCTCGCAGGATTGAGGTTAGAGTTGCAATTTGGTTATTTGAGATTTGGATTCGTAATCACGACGGGGAGGGCAGGTGGCGGGGGCGCCTGGGACTCTAAAAACAACGATGACGGATAGCGCCGAGGTATTTCCGGATATTGTTGCTTTCCGGTTCTTCGAGCGTTTTGTTGATTACGGAATTTTTTCCGGTCAATAAACGATTTTTAGTCGTCCGCTCTACTTAGCCTCGTTGGCGTTTCCGTCACCGTTTGTTATTACTTTAACGCAGCTTGCGGGGATGTCAAGCGACAAAATACGACGGTGAATTAAATACTTACGCTATCTGTAATGAGTGGAGCAGGTTGCGGTCGAAAGGCATTCGAACAGGGATTGACAGGATGGGTAGGATAAGATCAAAAAAATAAAGGTTTGCCTTTAATCCTGTATATTCCTGTGAATAGGATTGGTTTGGTTGTTAGCCAGCCGGTCTCCGAAGGAGCTAAGGCTGTCTTCTGGTTTTCTCCGCGGCTTTGCGGCTTGAGTGAGCGTAGCGAACGGGCGTGAGGCACGGTTTCGGTTTTGCTGGGTTGCATGCGTTCAGTGACTCACGCTGATGCCGACCCCGATGCCGAAATGGACGGGTGAGGTGCCGGGATGCTCGTCAGGGGCCCAGAGCCGGATCTCATGCACGGTCAGCACCGGATAGAGATAATCCCTCTCGCCGAGACGGAGGGTCTTGCTCCCCGTCACCTGCCCGACCAGCGTGATCAGCCGTCCGGGGCGGTAGATGGCCGGATCGCGAAAGGTGTCGTCCTGGGCGATAAAGCGCCCGGCGGAGCGGTCGGTGGCGGTGATTTTGCCGCGATCGTTGGTGGGAAGCTGCATCACCTCCAGTTCGCTACCGCCATTTGCGCTCAAGCGGACATCGGTGATGGTGCCGCCGAGCAGCAGATAGCGGCCGACCTGGCGATTCGGGGCCTGCCGTAGCGCCTCGAAGGAGATGCTGGGATCGACCAGTTCCAGCGACTGTTTACTGACGGCGGTGGTACAGGCTGCGGTGCCGAGCAGAGCAACAATGATAAGTAAAAAGAGACGCATGGCTGACCTCCCTTGATTGGGCCTGTTTCTAGTCTGGCAGTTGCCTGACCGCTGTCAAGAGGTGGCGCCTGGCCGACCTGGCGTCCGTCTGCCTTTCCCTCCCCCTGAATTGCCCTCCCGTTTACCCTTGGCTTTTTGTCTTGCCTTCTTGCCTCAAAATCGAATAGAACCTTCAGTCCCGTCTTCTTGTTGGGGTTTTACCACGGTGATTTGTTGATGGTGATTGGTGAAAACCTAAAACCAAAATGCTTTTACCCCTGTCTTCTGGTTTTCTTTGCGGTTTTGCGCCATTGCGTTACTCATAGCCTTTGAAGTCTAGACCTTTTGATTTAACGCAGAGCCGCAGAGGCGCAAGGGAAGGCTAGGGCCATTCTTGAACAACCAAAAGCTCTGAGAGATTTGTGGTTTTGTTTTAAAGCTTGATCCCTGTAAATACGATTGTTTTGGGCGTCAGTCAACTGGTCTCTGCAGTAGCTAATTGGATAAACAGATAGGTTTTTTAGATTTTTAAGGAGTATGGAATTGCAGATCGTATTAGGCATCGACTTTGGTACAACCAATTCGGCGCTTTCAGTTTATCGTAATGGCATCGTTGAGGTGATATCCGTTGATGACAATGCCAAGGTAAGTAACTTGATGCGCTCGGTGCTCTATTTTAGCGAAGAGAACGAGATCTTTACCGGCAATGAGGCCATCCTCCAATATGTCGAAGATGGGGCGGCTGGCCGTTTTATGCAGTCGATCAAGACCTTTTTGCCGAACACCAATTTTCAAGGCACCGAGGTGTTTGGCACTCGCTACCAGATAGAGGACCTGGTGGCGATCATCCTCAAAAAGTTAAAGGCTCGCGGCGAGGCCCATGTGGGCTGCCCCGTTGAGAGCGTTGTCTTGGGGCGGCCGGTGGTCTTTTCGACCGATGCGACCAAGGACGCTGTGGCCGAACAGCGACTCGAAGAGGCGGCCCGAAAGGCCGGCTTCAAAAATATCTGGTTTCAGTATGAACCGGTTGCCGCGGCGCTTACCTATGAAGAGACCTTGCAGGCGGGGCAGGAACGGGTCGTGTTCATCGGTGATTTTGGCGGAGGTACCTCTGACTTTTCGGTGATCCGCGTCAAGGGGGGCGCTTTTGCCCGCTCCGACCGGCGCAGTGACGTGCTATCATTAGGTGGTGTCTATGTGGCTGGAGACAAGTTTGATTCGCAGGTCATGTGGGAAAAGGTGGCGCAATATTTCGGGCGCCATGCCCGCTACAAACCGATGGGCAAGGATGAGTGGAGAAATATCCCGACCAGCATCATCTCCACGCTCTGTCAATGGCATCGCATCCCGCTGTTGCGCGCCCGTAAGACCAGGGAGCTAATCCGCGTGATCAAACGCAGCACCGATGACCGCCCGGCGATCGAGCATCTGGAGAACATTATTGAGGATAATTTCGGCTTTGCCCTGTTTCAGGCCATCGAAAAGGCAAAGTGTGAGCTTTCTGACAGTGAGATGTCCACGATCCGCTTCACTGAATGTGACCTGAGCATCAGCGAGGGGATTGAAAAGGGTGAATTCGAGACGATCAATGCGGAAAACTTCCGGAAGATTGAGACCTGTATCGATGAGGTTGTGGCTCAGTCCGGGCTGACGCCTGCGCAGATTGATACGGTTTCTCTCACCGGGGGCACCTCAAAAATCCCCCATATCCAGAAGCTGTTCGCCGACCGTTTTGGGCGGGACAAGTCGGAAAACCGGGATGCTTTCACCAGCGTTGTTCATGGTTTGGGTTCGAGTGTTCCGTTGTTTGTTTGAGATGATCTTCTCGGGTGCTGTGGGGTTTTGGGGACTTTGTTCAATTGTTGAAATCTAATATTGTTGTGCTATCCTTCTCTGCATGCCAAGAGGAGCCCGCTTAGACATTCCAGGTATTTTGCCGCATGTTATTTTCGGGGACATCGAAAAATGCCCTATCTTTCATGATGGGAGGGGCTTAGGATCACGCCTTGAAAGCTTGCATGTTGCCAAAAGCGAAGGCTTGATCATTCCTTTCTTCGGATGAAAAATGGAACCAGACGCCTCCGGAATCATCGTTCGGAAAATCATGGCGGAGTTTGCCGATCGGACCGGACTTTCCCTGGCGGAGAAGCCGCCGCGGCGCTACTTGTGGACGGATGCCTTCGCGGTTTGCAACTTTCTCGGACTTTTTCGGCAGGCAAGGGATGAGCAATACCTCGATCTTGCCTTGCGTCTTGTTGACCAAGTCCACCATACCCTCGGGCGACACCGGGAGGACGACCCGCGTACCGGCTGGATCAGTGGCCTCGATGAGAAGGAGGGGAGGCGGCATCCGACCACGGGGGGCTTAAGGATCGGGAAAAGCCTGAACGAACGCAAACCCGGCGAACCCTTCGACGAGCGCCTGGAATGGGATCGGGACGGGCAGTATTTCCATTACCTGACCAAATGGATGCATGCGCTCAATCGCTTAAGCCGGGTGACGGGAGATCCGACTTGCAACAGGTGGGCGATGGAGCTGGCAGAAACAGCCCATGCCAGGTTCAGCTATCTTCCGTCCTTGGGTCGCCGGAAGAGGATGCGCTGGAAGATGAGCATCGATCTCAGTCGCCCTCTCGTCCCCGCCATGGGCCAGCACGATCCCCTTGACGGCCTGCTTACCTACAGCGAGCTTCAGGCGACCGCTATCATCGATTTTGAAAAATCGCCGGCGCCCGACCTCAGCACCGAGATTGCCGACATGGCCGATATCTGCCGGGGACAAAACTGGGGCACGGACGACCCTCTCGGCATTGGTGGCCTTTTGGCTGACGCCGCCAGGACGGTGCGATTGATGAGCAGGGGGACTTTCGGGCAAACCGGTCTGCTGGAGACGGTACTCGATTCCTCCCGGCTCGGCCTGGAATCCTTTTCGAGAAGCAATCTCTTGAATCTTCCAGCGGAGTATCGCCTTGCCTTTCGCGAGCTGGGACTCTCCATCGGATTGAAGGCTATTGAAAAACTGCGGGGGTGGATTGAGGAAAATCAATCTCTTTTCAATGAGAAAGACTCCCTTCTTCCGCGTGTCGAAGCCCTGATGCAATATGTGCCGTTAAGTGAGGTGATCGAGATGTTCTGGATGGACGCCCAAAATCGGGAGGCCTCCAGTTGGACGGAGCATCAGGACATCAACATGGTGATGCTGGCAACCAGCCTGGCCCCGGAGGGATTTCTGGCGATCTGACTGCGGCTCTCGGCTCCCCCTCAGGCTCGACGGTGAAGGAGCGTTTCCGGTGCTGCGGCTGGAAGTCTTCAGGACCTGTTTTTTCCCAGGGCAAGAGCATCAGGATGAAAGACGCCCCCTTACCGCCCTTCCGTCTACCCCTGGGCCAGGATTCGGCGCAGCGTCTCCGCGTAGGCTCTGCTGGCCTGGTCGTCGGTGACGAGCTCGATTTCGCCGGAATTTCGCACCCCCAGCCCTAGCTCGACAGCCCGGGCGATCTGCTCCTGGGCGAAGATCGCCCGCTCCATGATCTGCCGGTTGCTCCCCAACTCCTTGAGGATGGCCAGCCCCACCGCGTCGATGGCGATCCGGTCCGTTCCGGCCAGAATCACGTCGGCCCGCTTCTTCGGTCCTGTCATCGGTCCCTTGTCCACGAAGGCCTCGATGCCGTCGAGGAGGATCAGGGTCGGACGGTAAGCCTGATTTATCTCGGCGATCATCTTTCGCTGGCTGCGGAAGGAGCTGTGCAGCTCCCGCATGTTTTTCTTATGGACAAAGCCGACCGACAGCTTGAGGGACATGGTGAATACCCCGCCGTAGCCGTGGGTTTTGAGGCAGCAGGTGGTGACCACGCACTCGGCGTCGAGCAGCGGCTTGGCCACCAGGAAGCCGTCGTTCCAGTGGCTGCCCGCCGGGTTCAGTTTCACCCACCCCTCGGGCGGCAGTTCCTCGAAATTGATCAACCCCACGTCGAGGTGCCTGCAGAGCTCGTAAATCCCCTTGTCCTTTAGGACCGAGGCGGTATCGGGCGGGCCGCTACGCTCCCCGATGGTGATGCCCCGGGCTTCCATCTCCCGCAGCTCGGCGATGAGATGGATCAGTGTGTCATTGTGGGTCGAAGCGGGGAAGGGATCGGCGGTGTTGAAGTTCGGTTTCAGTAGCACCCGCTTGCCGGCCACCGGGTTTATCCCCAGAAGCCGAATCGCCCGCCGGATGCCGGTGGCCCGGTCGTCGGTCCGCACCAAGGCGACCCGCGTCGTGCCGGTTTGCGCTGCCAGAACCGGCCCCTCTGCCGTGGCTCCGCTGGTTATCGTTACCCCGCCCATCAGCCCGACCGCTGCTCCTGACATGGCCAGCAAGAATTCGCGCCTCTTCATCATGCCCTCCTCCGTTTTTCTAGGCTGGCTTTCTTTCCCCCGCAGATCCTCGAGGGCTCTCCCATCCGATCCCTTACACCGCTAGCCATCCGCCGGTAGATCCCCCGGCATCCTTCCACGGCCTCAAAGAGCTCTCCCACCCCCCAAGAAAGCCGCTCCTTGCGGCCGACTACGAGAACCCCACCCGGCCGGAGTGCCCCGTGAAGCCGCCGGCATGCCTCGGCGAGGCGTTCAGTGCGGTAGTAGGTGAACGGCAGGTAGCGGCAGAGGATGAGATCCATTGCGGACGGCGGCGGATCAGTCATGAGGTTCCGCTCCTCGAACCGTACGAGCCGCTTCACCTCGTCGCGCACCCGCCAGAGCCCCCCCTCCCGCCCAAACCACCGTTCACGCATCTCCGGCGGCACCTCGCGCAAGGACCCGGAACCGTAGCGCGCGGCGCTGGCCCGCTCGAGGCTTGCGGCGTCGATGTCGGTGGCGAGGATCTCCAGTCTCCGGTCTGAGGAGGCGAACTGCTCCTGCCAGATGATCGCAAGGCTATAGGGCTCTTCCCCGCCGCAACACCCGGCGCTCCAGGCGCGGACCGCTTCCCGGGCGGACGTCTGGGCGAGGATGCCGGGAAGGACCATGTCCTTCAGCTCCCACCACGATTCCCGGTCGCGGAAGAAGCGGGTCACCGTGACCCGCATGAGATCGGCAAGCCCGGCCAGCTCAGCCGGGTCGGAGCGGAGGGTGTCCAGGTAGGCGGGGAAATCCGGCACTCCCAGCTCCTTCATCCGCTCCTCGACCCGGTGCCGCGCCGCCCGGCGGCGGTATTTGCGCCACTCAAGATCGAGGAGGGGGCAGACCAGGCTGAGGAACCGGTCGAAGGTCATCCTCACCTCCGCCCGACCGGCATGATGCAGAGGGGCTCTTCATCGCGGGGGAGGGAAAGGGCTTTCTGCACATCGCCGTCGCCAAATGCGCCGACCAGTACGGTCCCAAGACTCAGGGCGGTTGCCTGGAGGTAGACGTTTTCCGCCGCGCAGCCGGCATCCAGGTGCACATAGCGCGTTCCCCGCGTGCTGTACTTTTCTGTCGTCCGCGAATAGACCGCCGCAATGACGATGACCGCCGGGGCCGTCCGGACCCAGCGCTGCCCAAGGGCCGCATCACAGAGGAGGTGACGCCGGTCCCCCGCATCCACCTGCTCCAGGAGATGCCCAGCCGGACGGTAGCGGTAGACCCCGGCGGGAAGTCCCTCCACCTCGCCTGCCACCAGGTAGACCTCGAGGGGATAGAGGGCGCCAGCCGAGGGAGCAGTCCTGAATCCCCCGCGGGAGGTTATCCCTTGGGCGGCCCAGAGGAGCTGCCCTGTCTCGGCAAGGGTAAGGGGGGCGCTGCGGTACTCCCTGACAGAGCGCCGCTCCTTGAGCGCCCGTTCAAGGGATACTCCGCTTTCAATGCGGGGCTGAGGGAGCTGAACCGGTTTCCGTTCCATGCAGGTTCCCCTTTCCGGCGTCAGAGCGAAGAGGGCTGCCAGCGCTGCGATCACCAGGTATGGGCGCACGAGTCGTTCCATTGTCATCCGTTTGATCAGGGTCTCGTCCATGAGAAAATAGTAATTTGCTATACTCTATTGTCAAACGTTG
>JAQYWA010000481.1 GCA_030145265.1 Desulfuromonas sp.
GACCACAAAGGACAGCTCCTTGAAATATTCAAAAAAGCGGAAAACCACTAACCGAGCAGTTCGTTTCTTTCCCTACCGACATAAGGGAGAAACCGGACAATTCATTTGCTAACAAACCGGACAGTTCTATTTGTTGACAACAGAAGTTGGTAACAAAGAAACCGTCGCCAAATTTTCTACTGGCTTTTGTGCTGAAACATGGATATATTTGTAAGGTTTTGCTCAACCACTAGTCGATTCAACACCAGAAAATTTACATTATAGGAGCCATTGTTACACGTCATGCCAGAGAACATTCGCAACATCGCCATTATCGCCCACGTTGACCACGGCAAAACCACCCTGGTCGACGCCATGCTCAAGCAGTCCGGAGTTTTCCGTGAGAACCAGGCCATCACCGAACGGGTGATGGACAGCAACGACCTGGAAAAGGAGCGGGGCATCACCATCCTCTCCAAGAACCTCTCCATCCACCACGGCGGCCTGAAGATCAACATCGTCGATACCCCGGGACACGCCGACTTCGGCGGCGAAGTCGAGCGGGTACTGAAGATGGTTGACTCGGTGCTGCTGCTGGTCGATGCCTTCGACGGACCGATGCCGCAGACCCGCTTCGTACTGAAGAAATCCCTCGACCTCGGCATCAAACCGATCGTTGTCATCAACAAGATCGACCGCCCCGGCGCCCGCCCCGAAGAAGTAGTGGACATGGTCTTCGACCTCTTCTGCGAACTCACCACCAACGAAGAGCAGCTCGACTTCCCCATCGTCTACGCCAGCGCCAAGAGCGGTTACGCCAAACGCCACCTTGAAGACGAGTCCGACAACCTCGAACCCCTCTTCGAAATGATCGGTGCCCGCGTGGCACCTCCCGTGGCTGACTCCAACGCCCCCTTCCAGATGCTGATTTCCAGCATCGCTTACAATGACTACATCGGCCGCCTCGCCACCGGGCGCATCGCCAACGGCCGCGTCAAGGCCGGCGAAACGATCGCCCACATTAACAAAGACGGCAAGATCAGCAGAGGGCGCATCAGCAAACTGCTTGGTTATGAGGGACTCACCCAAATCGAGCTTCCCGAGGCGATCGCCGGTGATATCATCACCATCGCCGGCTTCGAAGAGGTCGGCATCGGCGAGACCCTGGCCAACGCCACCGAGCCGATCGCCCTGCCCTACCTCGCCATCGACCAGCCGACCTTGTCGATGAACTTCATGGTCAGCGACTCCCCCTTCGCCGGCAAGGAAGGAAAGTACGTCACCTCCCGCAATATCCGCGACCGCCTGACGAAAGAGCTGCGCACTAACGTCTCCCTGCGCGTCGAGGATACGGACAATACCGATACCTTCAAGGTCTCCGGGCGCGGCGAACTGCATCTGTCGATTCTCATCGAAAACATGCGCCGCGAAGGCTTCGAACTCTCCGTTTCCAAGCCTGAGGTCATCTTTCTTGATATCGACGGGGTCCGCAGCGAGCCGATGGAGTACCTGGTCATCGACGTCCCCGAGGAACACCAGGGAACGGTCATCGAAAAGCTCGGCACCCGCAAGGCCGAAATGGTCTCCATGCAGCCGATGGACGGTACCAACCGCCTCGAATTTGTCATCCCCGCCCGCGGCCTGATCGGCTTCCGCACCGAGTTTCTCACCGATACCCGCGGCACCGGAGTGATGAACCACACCTTCCACGAGTACGCCCCCTACAAGGGCCCCATCGCCGGACGGAAGAACGGCGTCCT
>JAQYWA010000482.1 GCA_030145265.1 Desulfuromonas sp.
TAAGAAACAGCATCTCGGTGAAAATCTGCATATCGTTGATCGTCGTGCTGACGCTGATCATGGGAGCGTTCACCTTCTTGTTCGTGGAACGGCGGTCGGCGGCGCTCAAGGAGATCATGTTCACCAAGGCCCGGGTCATCGCCCTGGTCGGGGCCAGCAGCATGGTCACCCTCCTCGAGGATGCCATCGACAGTGGCCGCTTTACCCGCGAACAGATATTCGACAACGATTACCGGCCGATCACCGAAGGGCCACTGGCCGGCGCCGCCATTTCCAAGTATTCGACGGCCTATGACGCCTACCTCGACAGCAAGATCCTCCGGATTGAGGACACCATCCTCGAAGAAGATCAGATGGTGGTCTTCGCGATTCTGGTCGACCGCAACGGCTACCTGCCGACTCATCACAGCATCTATTCCCAGCCGCTGACCGGGGACGCGGCCAAGGACCGGGAATGGAACCGGACCAAACGCATCTTCAACGATCCTGCCGGGCTGGCGGCGGCCCGCTACAGCGGTGCCGACGGCAACAAGGTGCTGCGGCAGATTTATCTGCGGGATACCGGTGAAACGATGTGGGACATCACCGCCCCGGTCTATGTCAAGGGTGAGCACTGGGGCGGCTTCCGGGTCGGCCTGTCGATCCGTGAAACCGAAGAGGCCATCGCCCTGCTGCGCAACACCGTCATCATGTCGATGCTCCTGCTGTTGGTCGCCGCCTCGATTACCATCTCCCTGGTGGTCATGCGGGTCACCCGCCCGCTGAAGCAGCTGACCCGGGTGGCCGACCGGATCGCGGACGGCCAGCTTGATGAAACCATCGAGATCGACACCCACGACGAACTCGGCCAGCTGGCCAGAGCTTTCAACAAGATGACCCAGGTCATCGTCAAGAACCTGCGCAGCGAAATCGACAAGAGCGAGCGGCTGATGGTCGGACTCAAGGAGGCGGTTCAACAGCTGTCCTCCAGCGCCAACGAGATCATGGCGATTTCCGCCCAGCAGTCGAGCTGTGCCAACCAGCAGGCCTCGTCGGTGCAGGAGGCGAGTACCACTTCGCTGGAGATTGCCGCCACCGCCAAGCAGGTGGCGGAAAACGCCCGGCGGGTGGAAGCTCAGGCCGAGAACGCCAGCGCTGCCAGCGGCAATGGCATGCAGGCGGTGCAAACCGCAGTTTCCGGGATGGGGCAGCTCAAAGGGCAAGTGCAGACCTTGGCCGAGGCGATGGTCGAATTGGGGGAAAATTCCCAGAAAATCGGCGGTATCGTCGACATCATCGACGAAATTTCCGACCAAACCAACCTGCTGGCCCTCAACGCAGCCATCGAGGCGGCCGGGGCCGGCGAGGCCGGCAAACGCTTCTCCATCGTGGCCAGAGAAGTCAAGCGGCTGGCCGAGCGCACCGTTGATGCCACCGCCCAGATCAAGGGGCTGATCGAGGAAATTCAGAAGGCGACCAACTCGAGCATCATGCTCACCGAGGAAGGGAGCAAGGGGGTCGATTCGGCCAGCGCCCTGGTGGGCGACATTGCCGAGGCCCTGAAGAAGATCATCGCCGTGGTGCAGGACACCATGCTGGCCGCCCGGGAAATCAAGCTCTCGACGCAGCAGCAGACCACCGCCAGTGAACAGATGGCCGAGACCACCGTCGAGGTTCGCGAGGTGGCCACCCAGGTTGCCGCCAGCGCCGAGGAGACGGCCCAGGCGATCGCCGAACTGACCAGCCTGGCCGAGCGGCT
>JAQYWA010000483.1 GCA_030145265.1 Desulfuromonas sp.
ACCGCCGGTCCCGGCCGCTGCTGTTGCCGTAGAGGAATGCTTGGCTTGCCGTTGCCGGCATGGTAATCTTCGTTTTTGCAATTTGCTTCCAGATAGAAAACCTCATTCGTGCCATCCTGTCTTTCCGGATGGCCACGGATTCACGTATCGAACAGGGGATATCATGGTCAACAGAGAACGTCTTTGTGCAGAATTTTCTCGCCAGGCGGCGATTGCCAGCCCCTCCCTTCGTGAGGGGGAAATTTCCCGTTACCTGCAAGGGAGATTCCGGGAACTGGGGGGCGATGTTATCGTCGATGACGCCGGGGCGGCCGCCGGCAGCGAAAGCGGCAATCTGATAGTTTCTTTTCCGGCCCGGGGCAGGCAGTGCGAACCGCTCATGTTGTCGGTGCACATGGATACCGTGGAGCCGGCCGATGGTGTGATGCCGGTGCTGGAAAGCGGCCTCTTCACCAGTGCCGGCGAAACCGTTCTCGGCGCCGATGACAAGGCGGGGATTGCCGAGATTGTCGAGGCGTTTGAGATCCTTCGTGAACGGGACCTTCCCCATGGCCCGCTCGAGGTAGTGGTCACCATCTGCGAAGAGATTGGACTGGTCGGGGCCAAGCTGCTCGATTATTCGCTGATCCGCTCCCGCCGTGGTTTGGCGCTCGATACCAACGGGGTCGACCGGATTATCCGCAAGGCGCCCTGCGCCAACAAGCTGCGCTTTGAAATTATCGGCCGAGAGGCTCATGCCGGGATCTCCCCGGAGCAGGGGGTTTCGGCTATCGCCGTGGCCAGCCGGGCCATCGACAACATGCGTCTCGGGCGTATCGACGAGGAGACCACGGCCAACCTCGGCACCATTCACGGTGGGCAGGCGAGCAATATCGTGCCCAACCGGGTGGTGGTCGAAGGGGAGGCGCGCAGCCACGATACCGAAAAACTTGTCTGTCAGACCGAGCACATGGTGAACTGTTTTCAGCAGGCCGCCCTGCAATCGTCTATCGAGCTCGCCGGGCAGACCGTGCATGCCTCGGTCAATGTCGAGGTCATCGGCGATTACCCGCTGATGCAGGTCGCCGAAGATGCCGGCATTGTCCAACTGGTGCGGCAGGCTGGAGAGTCCCTCGGCCGGACCATCGCCGTCGAGGCGGCCGGCGGCGGCTCGGACGCCAATATTTTCAACGGCCACGGCATCGAGACGGTGATCCTCGGCACCGGCATGGACCGGGTTCATTCGGTCGAAGAGCGGGTGACGGTGGATGACATGGTTCGGGTCAGCGAGCTACTCGTCGAAATCATCTGCCAGGCCTAGGGTGTTTTTAGTATGCGCTTCGTCATCTCGCCCGATATTGAAAAAGTTCACTTCCCGCCGATTTCCGAGGTTAAGGGTTGGATTGCCGGCCGCGCCTTCCCGGCCGAGCGGCCGTTGGTCGATCTCTGCCAGGCGGTGCCTGACTACGCCCCGCCGCCGGAGCTGACCGCATACCTCAAGCCGCTGCTCGATGACCCGCTGACCTCCAAATACTCCCCCGACGAAGGGCTGCCCGAGGTCCGTGAGGCGGTCTGCGCCTGGTATCGACGGGTTTACGGGGCGGCCCCGCACCCCGGTCAGCTGTGCCTGACCATCGGTGCCAGCCAGGCCTTCTGGCTGGCGATGACGGTGTTGTGTCGCGAGGGGGACGAGGTGGTGGTGCAGACCCCGTACTACTTTGACCACGCCATGGGCCTCGACATGATGGG
>JAQYWA010000484.1 GCA_030145265.1 Desulfuromonas sp.
GGCAGCACGAGGCAAGCTGGCGTCCATCGGCGTCGGCGTTCGACGATGGGTCACCATGCATGGTTTTGCCCTGAATGTGGATCCTGACCTGACGCCATTTACCAGGATCAATCCCTGCGGGCTGCCGGGGTGTCCCGTCACCTCGCTACGGCTGGAAAGTGGTCACTCCCCTTCGCTGGCAGAGGTAAAAATAAGGGTGAAAACCATTTTCTGGGAGTTGCTGGCCGACTGCCTTCCGGTAATGGGAAAAGCCCGCATTCACCGGCATGAGGATGCATGCCAGAAAGACCCTTAGTGTGGTTTGGTTCGGCATCTTCCCGCCCCTGATTGTCCTGAAAAAAGCACAGTTATCTCTGAAATGACCGTGTTCCCCACTGAATTATCCAATTTATACTTGTTTTGGCCCCAGATTCTGCGGAAGAGGCTATAAGTATTTACATGCCGCAGGCCCACAACTTTTGCGGAACAGGTATGATTGGCAAGGCTGCTCGCATTTGGTAGAATATTCTCGATTTAATATATTGCACACCTCGACAAAGGATTCCGGCGAATGCACCTCCCCAGTGTAGAGAAGGTTAGGATTTTGTTTGTTGATGATGACCCGTCCTCCCTCAGCGGGCTTATCTCATTGCTGACCGAACAGGGATATGATGTGCAACTGGCCGAGGATGGACGGTCGGCCCTCGATGTAGCCCGAGAAAAGGCACCGGACCTGATCCTTCTCGGAATACACCTGTCCGGGGTGGATGGTCTTGAAATCTGTCGCCAATTGAAGGCCGATGAGAGGTCCCGCAGCACTGTGGTCGTTTTTTTCGGTGAAGTGGACGAAGCTTCCAAGAAGGTCGAAGCTTTTAAGGCCGGATGTGCTGATTTTATTACCAGGCCGTTTGAACCTGAGGAAGTGTTGACCCGGGTCAGAACCCAACTGCAGCTGCGGGATCTGACAGTGAATCTGGAGCAAATGGTCCGCGAACTGACCGAAGGATTGACCCCCGTCACGCAACACGTCCGGCGGGAAATCGTCGAAAATGCGCCGGTAGATTCTCCACGGGATAAGATCCTGGAGTCCCTGCAAGAAAGCGAGGCACGCTACCGGAGTCTGTTCGAGGACTCACCGACCCCTCTATGGGAGGAAGATTTCTCTCAAGTTAAAAAATATTTTTCCGACCTGAGCACTTCAGGCATCACCGATTTTCGAAGCTACTTCGAAAATCACCCCGACGCGGTGGTTCACTGTGCGAAGCTGGTCAGGGTGCTTGATGTCAACAATGCGACCCTGGTTTTATTGGGGGCCAGGGATAAAGATGATCTGTTGGCCGGCCTTCTCGGTATTTTTTCGAAAGAGTCGCTGGAGGTCTTTCGGCAAGAGCTGATTGCACTGGCCGGGGGCTGTCACAGTTTTGAGAGCGAAGTTGTCCAGCGGACATTGACCGGCGAAGAAAAATACATCGTCCTCCAGCTTGGCGTGGTACCGGGCTATGAAGCCTCGCTGGGCAAGGTCCTGGTGTCAACCCTCGACGTTACCGAGGCCAAGAGGACGGAGAGGGAACGTCTTTCACACCTGCACTTTCTGGAGAACCTGGAGCGCATCGATCAAGCCATTCGCCAGGCAGAGAGTCTTGAGCAGATGATGATGGACGTTCTGGACACGACCCTGTCGATTTTCAACTGCGACCGCGCCTGGCTGCTCTATCCCTGCGATCCCGCCGCTCCTTCTTTTCGGAT
>JAQYWA010000073.1 GCA_030145265.1 Desulfuromonas sp.
TTCCCCCAAGTGCCGGAAATTGCCCGCATCGACCCGGGACACGACTCGGTGATGATGGGCTATGATTTTCACCTGACCCCCGAGGGGCCGCGACTGATCGAGATCAACACCAATGCCGGCGGCTTCCTGCTGGCTCTGCTGGCCCAGTTCGGCGAGTCGGCCGAGAATCCGCAGACCCTGCCGGTTAAGGTTCGCAACCGGCTGGTTCAACCGTTTGTCGATGAAATCCAGTCCTGGAGCGGCGGCACCCGCAAGAGCCCCTCGTCGATGGCGATCATCGACGAAAATCCCAGCGAACAGTTTTTGTTCGGCGAGATGGAGTACTGCCGCCGGTTGTTGGCAGAAGAATGGGGGATTCCCGTGGTGGTGGCCGACCCTGGCGAACTGGAGTCCGGGGCAAAGGGGATTTGCTACGAGAGGCGGCCGGTCGACCTGGTGTACAATCGGCACTGTGATTTTTACCTGGAGAGCGAAGTGATGGCCGGCATCCGCGCGGCCTGTCTGGCTGGCAGCGTTTGTCTCAGTCCTCATCCGTTCAGTTACGGGCTGCTGGCCGACAAGCGTCGGATGGTGCTTTGGTCGGACCGGGCGGCGTTGGCGGCGCTGGGGCTGGACGAGGCGGATTGCCGCCTGCTGGCCGAGCTGGTTCCTGCAAGTCGGATGCTGGCGGATCAGGACCGGGCGGCCCTCTGGCAGGAGCGCAACGACTGGGTGTTCAAGCCGGTGGACCGCTTCGGCAGCCGCGGCGTGCTGCTCGGGCGGAAGATCTCCCGCAAGCGTTTTGACGGTCTCGATCTGGCCGATACCCTGGTGCAGCGGCTGGAACCGCCTTCGGTGACCGGCGGTGGTGAATTGCCGGAGATGAAAACCGACTTCAGATTGTACGTCTACCGGAACCGGGTGCTGGGGGTGGCGGCGCGGCTTTATCAGGGGCAGGTGACCAATATGCGCACGCCCGGTGGAGGGTTTGCTTCGGTCAGGCTGGTGTGATTGGCGGCGTGTGCTGTCGTCATAAAAAATAAGAGGGCCAGCCGGAATTTCGGCTGGCCCGCTGTTATTTAGTGCTGAATCTGGTTATGTACCATGCTGCAGCAATTCGCTGTCCTGTTGCCCGCATTGCAGGCGCGTCGTTCTCGCTGCGTGTTGTAGGCAAAACCGGCGGGTCGCGTCCCGCCAGACGCCTTACTTTTGTTCAAGCCAACAAAAGTAAGCAAAAATGGCTTCCCCTGCGGGGGGCATTTCTGTCGCGGCGGTTCGGTGGCTCTTTTAGCGATGTGTGCCAGATATTGCGGTCGGCGCTTCGTGATGAGGGTTTGGCATCCGAGCTGTGGCTTAGGTGCGAACCGGCACGTCACGGCAGACCTTTCGGCAAGGTGATGTGGAGTGAAAAACCGATAAAGCAAAAGCTCAACACCGATACTGCACCTGGGTTAGTTTTCTTGTTTAGCCGCGTCGGTTATTTGCGCAGCCGTGCATGTCGCGAAATTACCAGGGCAGTATCTGGCCGTTGTGGGCCCAGAGTTTGCCGGTATCTTTTAGGGTCAATGTGGTCAGTACCTGAAATAGGTCGGTGGCGCTTTCCCGTGCCGTGGTCGGGGCTTCGGCGCCGCCCATGCGGGTGCGGACCCATCCCGGGTGCAGGGCCACGGCGGTGATCCCTCGACTGTGCAGGTCGATGGAGAGGTTTTTTGTCACCATGTGGACGGCGGCCTTGGATGACCGGTAGGCGTACATCCCCCCTGAGCTGTTGTCGGTCAGGCTGCCGAGCAGGCTGCCCATGGTGGCGATGATCTTGCGTCGGCTGCGGGCCACCTGTTCGACAAAGGCGCTGGCCATCTGCATCGGGGCGATGGTGTTGACGTGAAACGTTTTCAGCCAGGTCTCGCTGTCGATCGGCCCGAAGTCCTGCTGCTGCGGCCCCGAGACACCCGCGTTGTTGAGCAGGATGTCGATTTTTTCGTCGCGCAGGGTCTCTGCCAGGCGCTGGATCTGGTCGGCATCGGTTACTTCGAGGGCGAAGCGACGGATATTGCCGCCGGCTCGGGATGCCAACTCATTCAGTTCATCGGTGCTCTGCGGATTGCGGCAGCAGGCCAGCACCTGCCAGCCGTAGCCGGCAAATTCCCGGGTCAGCTCCAGGCCGAGGCCACGGTTGGCCCCGGTGATGAGAATTGTCTTGGTCATTTTTCCTCCCCGGTCTGCAGGCAGACCTGTCAGTTGGTCGGAGAAAGGCTCAGCTTTTCGGTAATATTGTTGCGGATCCAAGTGCCGTCCCACCACTCTATCGGGGTAACCGACAGCCCCGAGACGATGGTTTCAAAGTGAAGGTGATCCCCTCCAGCCATCCCGGTGGCCCCGCTGGTGCCGACAATCTGCCCCTTGCTGACCATCTGGTCGACGGTCACGTCGATGCGGCTGAGATGGCCGTACAGGGTCTGTAGTCCAAGGCCGTGGTCGAGGATCACGCACATCCCGTAAATGCCCAGATCGTCGGCAAAAACCACCCGGCCATGATTGGCCGCCAGAATTTCGGCATGGGCGGTCGAGGCGAGGTCGACGCCGAGATGGGTTTGCTGATCGATGTTTTGTCCTTCGTAGAGGTAGGTTCGGTGATCGGCGAACAAGGACAGGGTGGCCGCTTGTGGCTGGCGCAGAAAGTCACCTTCCCAGAGGGCGGTGGGAGAGGTGTTGCGGCCAAACTCCGCGAGCCTGGCGACATTGGCCCTGCGCATCTTTTTGTTGACCTGGAGAAAGACTTCAAGCGGGGATTTCGCCTCGGGGTAGGTGTCCTCGAACTGGGGCATCTTGGCATCGAGAAACCGCTGGCTGACCGAGATCTGCCGCTTCCGGAAGGTTTTGTCGTTGGTGTGGTAGTAAATGCCGGCCTGTCGTTCGTTGCCGGCCCGGTCCACCGCGATCACCTTGGGGATGAACTGGCTGGAGCTCATGTCCCAGGGAAAGGAAAAGAGGCAGGCGTAATTGCCGGACGGCTGCTGATAGCCGGGGAAAAAGCGCTCGCCGATCACGACCCCGGTTCGGGCCACTTCTTCGGAGAGGGTATAGGTTGCCAGCCCGGAACCGCCCCGGGTCAGGTTGTGGGCCCGGCTGAGCAGGGCGATAACCGGAGCCTTGTTGTCGAATTGGAAGGTGAAGGTCTGGTCGCTGGTACTGCCGGCGCCTAGCGGAAAGATGCTGCGGTCGACGGCGACGACGCGGATCTGGGCCAGCCCATCTTTGATGCCGGCTTTTGCAAGGGGGAGCGGCTCGGTCTGGGTTCGGGTCCCCTCGGGATAATCCTTGCTGAGCACCGGGATGATTTTGTCCCCCTGGATCACGGTGACGGCCACCGATTTCAGTCCCGATCCGAGATCCGCGAGTTGCAGGATCGGCGGGTGTTTGCGGGAAACCGGACCAACTTCAGGGACGAGGGCAATTTCAGGCCCCTTGGTGTCGCGAAAATAGAAAAAGCCGCCGCCAACCAGGGCGGCAATCAAGAAGATGACGAGTACCAGTGATGAGGTTTTCAACTGCATATCCTTTTAGTGTTTTGGGTGAATTTGAAAATGAGGGTGCCGGAGACGGAGTGTGGCCAAACGCTGCCATACTATAACCATGAAATGACTATTGAGCAATGGGTGCGTGAGGCTACGCATCTTGCAAATGTTAAGGGGTGTGGTTTTTTCATATATCGCTGATTGCCTTGCCGTTGTCGCTGTCGCCGGTTTTGTGTTGTAAATGACAGATGGTTCGGTTTTTAATGTGATTTTCCGGCACTGTTGGGGGAAAAGCTTTTCATGACTGCTTCCAGGAAAATCCACCTGTCTCGTTTTTTCTGCCTGTTGCTGATCCTGCTGTACCTGGTCGGGTCGGTATCCCTGGTTTTTCTGGTTCGTACCAACCTGCGTCAGCAGACTCTGCACAACGCTGAAAAACTCGCCGAAGTCATCCTCGAAAAGAACATGGCGGTACACGCCTATTTCGCCCACACGCTGAAGCCCCAGCTGTTCGAGTTGGCTGATCGTCTGGGCGATCCTTCCTATTTTGAACCCGGATGGATGTCTTCGACCTATGCCATCCGCAAGATGAATGAAATATTTCAGGAGCAGGTCGGGCAAAATTACTACTACAAGGAATGCGCGATCAATGCCCGCAGCTCGGAAAACGAGGCGGATGGGCTGGAGCGGGCTTTCATTGAAGAGCTCAATGCCGATCCGAAGATCAAGACCCGTTCGATGATCCGTGACCTGGAGGAAGAACCCTATTTTGTGGTGATGCGGCGGGGTGAAGTGCTCAGCGAGAGCTGTCTGCGCTGTCATTCCACGCCCGAGAATGCCCCTGGGGGGATGCTCGCCCTGTACGGCAGTGACCGCAGTTTCAACCGCAAGGCCGGCGAAGTGATTTCGGCCGTCTCCATCCGCATCCCTCTGGCCCATGCCTACGCGGATAGCAACCACTTTGCTTTCAGGTTGTCAGCCCTTCTGCTGAGCATTCTCGTGGTTCTGTTTCTGCTCCATTCCCTGCTCACCCGCGGGCTGGTCTTTGCGCCTCTTGCCCGACTGCGGCACAAGGCAACCTTGATTGCCGGCGACCCCGGGCATCTCGGTGACCTGATCCCCCTGCCCAGGGGGCGGGAGCTCGCCGCGTTGACAGAAGCATTTAATGTCATGTCCGGGGCGCTGCGGCGCCAGACAGACGACCTGGAGGAGACCGTTGCCGAGCGGACCCGGCAGCTGCAGGTGGCCAACGATCAACTGGTGAGGGATATTGTCGAGCGCAAAAAGACCCAGGAGAAAATTCACCAGCTGGCCTATTACGACAGCCTCACCGGGTTGCCCAACCGGGTGCTTATGTACGACCGCCTGGAACAGTCCCTGGCCAATGCCCGGCGGCAGGGGAGCGGAGTGGTCCTGATGTTCCTCGACCTCGACGATTTCAAGGTTGTTAATGACACCTTTGGTCACGAGGCCGGCGACCGCTACCTGCGGACCATTGCCGAGCGCCTCTCGTCCTGCCTGCGAAAGAATGACACGGTGGCCCGTTTCGGTGGCGACGAGTTCGTGTTCTGCGGGCAAATTACCCATCCTGAGGAAACGCCGGTCATTGCAACTAAAATTCTCGGCTGCCTGAAGCCGCCGGTGACCATCGATAACCGGCCCTTCGTGACCACCGCCAGTATTGGCATCGCCATCTACCCGACTGACGGCAGTGATGCGTCAACCCTGATGAAGCTGGCCGATGCCGCCATGTATGAGGCCAAGGGGCGAGGCAAGAATGCGTATTACATTCACGGGCAGGATGATCGGGAGAGCACGACCTGACAGTGGAACTGCTAGGAAGGTGACTTAGGTAATTTAATCTGAAAAGGCCATCCCATGATGGCCTTTTCTTATTGATCCTGGCTTTTCACCCAGGCGTCGATGGCGGCGGCAATCTCCTCGGGCATCTCAATGAACTTGAGTCCCATGCCCGGTTCATGTTTCGCTTTGCGGCTGAACTGCCGCTGCCAGACCACTTCACAGGGGCATTGGACGGTCCTGTCGATAGGCGCCGGCAGGGAAATTTCGACGACGAAGCGGCTGCCGGGCTCCCGGGGACTGGTGGCTGGGATGAACATACCGCTGCAGCTGATGTTACGGGCGTAGCCGAAAAAGGTTTTCCCCCCCTCGTCCACCTTGACCCGTAGCACGATGAGCGGCGCACGCAGCGTTTTGCGCTGGTTGGCCGGTGGTGTAAGTGTCGAATCGCTCAATGAATTGCTCCTTGTGGCGGAATATGATCCATCCTACCATAAAAAAATGCGTGCGCGGCCGGGTTTTTCCGGGTTTTCTGGTTCAAATGCCGCTTCGCTGGTGCTTTCGGAGGGTGCGTAGCTGGCCGGCAAGGTCGCCGGCATCCTCCAGCCGGGCCCACTGCAGCAATTCCGGCAGCGAGTCTTGCGGTTGGCAGCGGGAGCGGTGGCCGTGGCTGAGATGGTGGATCAGGCGCAGACTGCCGAGGCCGTCGAACCAGTCGTTGAACGCCTTGAGCAGGGCCTCGGGACGGGGGTGGTTGCTGCGCAGCCGGTCCCAGGCGGTGGTGAAGTCGACCTTGTGCAGGTGGTCGGCGAGCTCTGCGCCGATGACGGCGGCCTCTCGGGCCAACTGGTCGCCATCGAGGTCAAGGCGGCCGGATACCAGCTGCAGCCAGCGGCCGAGGATGCGGAAACAGTCGGGATGGTAGAAGGTAACGGCATCCGTTTCGCCGGCCACCAGGCGGGCGACGCTGCGGCCGGTGCCGAAAGGAGTGCGCCCAGACGGGCGGGCCGAGGGGCAAACCAGGGTTCCGCGCAGTTGCGTCACACCGCTGGTTTTGGCCAGCTGCTGCAAAAAATAAAAGTCTTCGCCGGCCGGTCTCCGGTTCATGCCGCCGGCCCTGGCGTAGGCCTCGGCCCGGCAGGCCAGGGCGCTGCCGATGGTGTGAAAGGCGTACGGCGAACCGGCCAGTTTAAGTCCGAGAACGTAGTGGCGCAGAAACAGCTCGTAGCGCTCGATGGCGTCCTGTTCGGCGGCGCTGTCTCCGTTTTGGTGCTCGAAAGGGAGCACGGCGCCCCCGGCGGTGGCGCTTTGGAAGTGGCGATACAGGGCTGGCAGGTAGTCTGGACGGACCAGGGTGTCGGCATCGAGGGCGACCAGAAAGGGGGAGGGCTGGCGCAGGTCGAGCCGGGTCAGGGCCAAGTCGAAGCCGATCTTGCGGGCCAGGCCGACGCCGCCTCCCTTGGCCGGCAGTTCCAATCCTGCGCTGGCGGCATCGACCCAGGCCAGCTGCAGTGGACGCAGACCGGGAGCTTGTTGGCGCAGGCGCTGCAGGTCAGCGCGGTTGGCCAGACGATCCGTCTCGGCGGCATCCGCCCGGTGATTCACCACCACCAGCACCAGGGCCTGCGCCAACAGGTCGGCCGGGTTGGCGGCCAGGCTGGCGAGGGTGGCGAGCAGACTGTCCCCCTCGGCCAGCGAGGGGATGACCACGGCGGCGGCGAAGTTGTTTCGTTCGCTGCCTTCGATCCGCCAGGGGGCGGTCAGGGCGCGTTTGTCGAGGTAGCTGGAAATGGGTGATTTTTTCAAGATGTGCCCTTACGCTGTCCGATAGTCAAGGGGGTGTTGCTGTGATTGTATCGAGGTTATGGATATCACATCTCCGGGGGGATATTCTAGAGTCCCGGTTCGAAATAAATTGTCGGTCCGGTCTGCGGGGATTGCCTGGGGGGGGGGGATGGAAGCGGATTGCAAAAAGACGGGATTATTTCTGGTTGGTTTTTATCGCGTCCAACAGAAAAGTCCCTGCCATCAGCCGTCTTGTGAAAGCAGGGGCAAAAAAAAACGGAACCCCGAGAGGTTCCGATAATTTTTTTGGAGCGGGAAACGAGATTCGAACTCGCGACTTCAACCTTGGCAAGGTTGCACTCTACCACTGAGTTATTCCCGCTCATGACGACAGTTTCGTTGTCGGGACGGATTTAATAACAAATGCCTTCGCCTATGTCAACAAGAATGTGGCATGATGCGATATATGGAGGCTGCAGAATGGATGATACCCTTTTTTTTATCGGAACGATCGAAACCCCTTACCGGCGGATCGAGGACTGCCCGCGCAACATCGACCCGGCCGGGCCGGAATGTCGGCTGCGGCTCGATGCGCAGTTTGCCCCGGGCCTGCTCGGCTTGGAAGCGGGGCAGCAGATCCTGATCCTGTACTGGCTTGGCGCTGGCGACCGCCGGACGCTGCGGATGAACTCGCGCAAGTCGGGGGAATATGCCGGGGTGTTCGCCCTGCGGACGCCGAACCGGCCTAATCCGATCGGGGCGGCGGTGCTGCCGATCGAATCGGTCGACGAGTCGGCCGTGACCGTTCGCGGTCTCGACTGCGTCAGCGGCACCGCGCTGCTCGACATCAAGCCGGCGATCCAGGCCGAACGTTCGGCGCCTCAGGAGCGCTGAGCGCCGCCGTTGTAGATTTCTCCCCCCTGCTCCCGGTACTGGCGCAGCACCGCTGTGGCTTCTTTCCGGCAGACGTCGCGGACGACCTCAATCCCCCGCTGTTCCAACTTAAAAATCCACTGCGCCGGTTTGGCCCCTTCGTCGAAGCCGATGCGTCGGGCGTCCTCGTCGCGGGCGCCGCAGGTCAGGCGGACGACGCCGGACCAGGGGATCGCTCCCAGGCACATGGCGCAGGGTTCGGTGGAGCTGACCAGCTCAAAACGGCCTTCATCCATCCCCAGCCGGTAGCAGCCGGTCTGCTGCTGGGCCAGGGTGAGGGCGACGATCTCGGCGTGGGCCGCCGAGCAGCCGGCGGGGATGACCAGGTTGATTCCCGGGGCGACCAGTCGCCCGCTTTCCAGTTCGAAGACCGCCGCGCCGAAGGGGCCGCCGGTGCCGGTTTCGACGTTGCGCCGGGCCAGGTCGATCGCCAGCTCCATGCGGTTTTGGGCGGTCGGGTAGCATTGCTGCGGGTCGGCGATCAGTTCGTTGACCCAGTCCGGCAGCTGCAGGGTGAAGGTGGGGAAGGTCACGGCAGGTTCCTTTACGAGTGTTGGTTCCAGGTTTCGAGCAGTTGCTGCAGCGGGTCGCCGGCGCCGTCGAGCCAGTGGATGGGCGTTCCCTGCCGTTCCATGCGCCGGAACCAGGTTTCCTGGCGCTTGGCAAACTGGTGGATGGCGCTGTTGAGTTTCTGGAACATGTC
>JAQYWA010000485.1 GCA_030145265.1 Desulfuromonas sp.
TCGATCCCCAGCGGTTTGAGTATTTTCTGCGGTTCGGCACTGCCACCGCTGGCCAACAGTTCTAGATACTTGGGAACGAAGGAAGGGCCTTCCTCCAAATATTTCTGATACAGGGCCAGCACCAGGAGTTCACCGAAAACGTAGGAGTAACAGTAGAAGCGGGCTTGAATGAAGTGGCTGATATAACTCCAGCCCCAGCGATAGGGCTCGATCATATCCACCCCTTCGCCGAACAGTTTGCCGTTCTCCTGCCACCACAAGGAACAGTAATCTTCCGGGGCCAGCAGCCCCTGGCCCCGCTGCTTGTGGGCGGCCAGCTCGAACCGGGTCAACACGTTCTGCCGAAAAGTGGTGGCAATGATATCCTCGAGCTTGGCGCAGAGGAGTTCGATCTTGACCTGCCGGTTCGGCTCCTTATCGAGCATCGAGCGGGTCAACAGCATTTCGCCAAAAACACTGGCGGTTTCGGCCATCGGCAGGGGCGCATGGTACTGGAACAGGTTCTGCTTCTGCGACAGGACAAAATGGACCCCGTGTCCCAGTTCGTGAGCCAGGGTACTGACATCCCGCAGGTTGCCGGTGTAATTGAGCAGCACGTAGGGAGCCTGTCCCGGCATCATCCCCATGCAGAAGGCACCGCCGGTCTTTCCCTTGGCCGGCAGCACGTCGATCCGCCGTTCGCTAAAAAAACCCTCGGCCAGATTGGCCATCTCGGGAGAAAATCCCCCAAAGGCTTCAAGTACCATCGCTTTGGCGTCAGCAAACGAATAGGTGTGACTCGAGCCACCCAGCGGGGCATAGATGTCGGTGTTCTTCATGCGATCAAGACCGAGCAGCCGCTGCTTCAGGGCGAAATATTCCTGGGCCAGCCCGTAATTGGCCTCGGTAACCTCCATCATCCGCTCGACCATGGCCGGCTCAGTTTCGCTGGACAGATGGGTCGGCGTCATCAGGTCGGGATAACCGCGCAATTCGACTTCTTTGCCGTGATCAAGCAGCAGGTTGTTGAAACAGGCGGTCAGCACCAGGTCGTTATCGGCATGCTTCTGCAAAAAAGCGCCAAACGATTTTTCCCGCACATCCCTTTCCGGATGATGCAGCAACGCCAGCAGCTCTTCCCCGCTCACCTCCCGGGGCTGCTCTTCCCCGGGCATCTGAAACAGATACTTAAACGCCGAGGTCACCTCTTCATAAAGCTGCTCAAACGCCTCTTTTCCCGACAGATCCTTGCGCTTGAGAACCTGTTCCACGTCTTCAGCCAGAGTGTATGGCGCATGCGCCCGCAATTGACGTAGATAATGGGCATAACCGACGACATCCGGATCCTTGAGCAGCGCAGCAAACCGCTCCTCCTCAATCCGCAGTACCTCCAGCTCAAAAAACAGGGTAACCTCACTGATGGAGCTCCAGTTTTCACGGACTTTCGCCAGCAACGCCTTGTGCTTCGCCGGAATGCTGTCGGCGGAAAAAAGCAATTGGGCATACAGGTACGGCTTGAGTATCAGCCTCTGAAGACGTTCGTAGCTCTTCAGGGCCGCAACCAGCAACTCTGGAGACAGGCGGTCGGAGGCGATTCGACCCCGAAAATCATGACGAAATTTTTTGGCGTGCGCCAGTGCGCTTTCGAGATCGGTCTTCAATCCCGGCACTTCCGGTGACTTGTACAGTGGCAGCAGGTTCCAGCAAAGTTCAGATTGAAGTGCAGACGACATGACATCTCCTCG
>JAQYWA010000074.1 GCA_030145265.1 Desulfuromonas sp.
GACCATGTGCAGATGGTCCCGGATCAGCTGATCACGATCACAAGCAAACCCCGGGGGCCACCCTGGTTCGCCAATCATAACTACCCCTTCGCCTCGGCTGCCATCAAGCGCTGCCAGAAAAACTGCGGAGTTCCCTTGGGATGCATCGGCACCGGCATCGTCAGCATCGATTTGGCCAGAGCTTCGAAGGCCATACTCACCTCAGAATCCGGGCAGCATTCAATCATGGTCTTTTGCTGCAGAGCCGCTTCCCGCATCTGCTTGTCCGCCGGGAGGCACCCCAGATAGTCAATGGAAATATCCAGATAGCGATTGGAAACCACAGACAACTTCCGGTAAACGTCCAGCCCTTCGTCACCATCGGTCACCAAGTTCACCAGTAAATGAAAATGTTTCTGGTGATAATCCAGGGACAGAACCTTCATCAGGGCATAAGCATCGGTAATCGCTGTCGGTTCGGGGGTAGTGAGAACGATGATCTCCTGCGAAGCTACGGTAAAATATGTGACGTTTTCGGAAATACCCGCTTCGGTATCGATCAGCACGATTTCCACATCGTCGTGCAAGGCATCGAGCTCAGCAAGAAAATGCATCTTCTGCTGCGAATCGAGGTGCGCCAGCTTCTGCATTCCGGAACCGGCCGGCAGAATCTTCACCCCGTGCGGCCCGTCGACCATGATTTCCTTGAGGGTCCGCTCACCACTGAAAAAATGATTCAGATTATAGGGAATAGACAGATCGAATACCACATCAATATTGGCCAGCCCCAAGTCGGCATCAATCAACAACACCTTTCTCCCCTGCTGCGCCATGGCAACCGCCAGATGGGTCACAATGGTGGTCTTACCGACACCGCCCTTGCCACTGGCGACAGAGAAAACCCTGACCTCCCCCCCGGGATGTTCCTGGGGACACTCCACCTTGCCAACCCGCTGGTGCAGAGAGCGTAGCGTTTCGGCTTGATCTTGGGCTTTAGGTTGCATTGTCATGGTTCGTTCCTCTCCTGCCCTTTATCCTATCACGTACTTGGCTACCACCTCGGCAGTGGCCACTACAAGATCCTCAGGCACCCTCTGCCCGTTGGTCACATAGGAAAGAGGCAGGTTGTGGCTGACTGGTACATTGACAAGAGTTCCACACTGGTCACACTCGTCAAGCTTGGTCATAATCAGATGTTTCAGTGGTAAACGACTGAACCGGCGGATCGTTTCCCGCAGTTCGAGATCCCGGTTGGTCGCGGACAGCACCAGATGGAGCTCCGCGCCGGACCCGGGGCCGACAAAAGTCAGCAGCTCTTCGATACTGGCCTGATCCCGCGGACTGCGCCCCGAGGTGTCGATAAGGATCAAGTCCTTGTCCTGATGGCGGGCGAAGGCCTCCTGCAACTGCTCGGGAGAGTAAACCACCTCCACCGACAAATTCATGATCCCCCCATAAACCTTAAGCTGCTCCACAGCGGCAATCCGGTAGGTGTCAATAGTCACCAGGGCGACATTCTGGCTGCGATTCACAAGATATTCAGCGGCCAGCTTGGCTATGGTGGTGGTCTTACCAACCCCGGTGGGGCCGACCAGAGCGACCCGTTTCTGCCCTTCGGCCGGAGCACAAATCGCCCCGGAGACGGTAACCATGTTACTGACCGCCTGTCGGAAAAAGGCCATAAGCAGGGCAGGATCCTGCAACTGGGCGCCAAGCAGGTTTTTTTTGGCACTGCGGCGGATCACCTCGGCCGCTTCGCCTTCGATGCCGCAACGATTCAGTTCGGCGCAAAGAAATGCCAACTCGGGATCGGCCGCCGCTTCCTGCCCGGCCCGCGCCAGTGGCGACGAAGTCAATTCTTGATTGCGGCTGGTCAGTTCCTTGACAAGACCCTTGATCTCCTTCAGCTCTTCGCGGAACCCCTCAAACCCCTGGGCATCCAGCTGTTGTTTAAGTTGCCGAATCTCATCCTCGAGCGGGTCGATGACCTTGCGCTGCTTCCAGAGATCACGGTAGCTGAGTTCTTCATCTTCCACAGCAAGAGGCTGGCCACTACCGGCCATGGGAGCCCTAGGCGCCTCTTCGACGGCACCGGGCAACTGCCGGCGGCCGGCGGAAGGCAAACCCTGGGCCAGCCCCGCGGCCGGTTTGGGCTCGACGGCTGCCGTCACCTCCAGCATTGGCTTGCCGAACACCCCCATCCCGCCCTTGCGAAGGGTCCGGGTTGAGAGAATCAGGGCATCGGGACCCAACTTCTCCTTAACCACCTTCAGAGCCGTGGCCATGTCTTCAGCTTCGAAAACTTTAACCAACATCGATCGTCACCGTTCCCAGGGACCGCACCTTCAGATGGGGTGCAATCTCGTTATGCGAAAGGACCACAAGGCTTGGCAGATAGCGTTCCGTCAGCCTTTTGACATGTGGTCGGATTGTTGAAGGACAAAGCAGTACCGGCGCCGCAGCCCCCTCGAAATGCTTAAGATTTTCTCCAAGGTCGCTGATAATCGCCTGGGCCACGCCCGGATCAAGCGCCAGATAGGTGCCATCATCGGTACGATGGAGCGCATCCTTAATCGTTGATTCCAGATCCCGCGAAAGCATGAGCAAAGGCAGGGTGCTGTCTTCTTGCGCCAGTCGACCGCTGATGGAACGGGACAAGCTCTGCCTAACCTGCTCGGTCAGCTGTTCGGGATCATGCGATACCGGCGCCCAGTCCGCGAGTTTCTCCAGAATACTGCGCATGTCGCGGATGGAAACATGCTCGCGCAACAGATTCTGCAAGACCCGCATCAGGGTACCGAGACTCAGAAGACTGGGGACAATCTCCTCCACCAGCTTCGGATACTCCTTGGCTAGGTTATCTAGCAAGTTCTGTACCTCTTGCCGGCCAATGAGCTCGTGCGCATGCCGTTTTATGATTTCGCTGAGGTGGGTTGCGATCACCGTCGTACAATCGACCACCGTGTATCCGGCAATCTGGGCCCGCTCCCGCTTGCCGGCGGGGATCCAGGTGGCGGGCAAACCGAAGGCCGGCTCAACCGTAGCAACCCCCTTGATCGTTTCGGTGGCAGCACCCGGATTCATCGCCATAAAATGACCGGGCAACAGTTCGCCACTGGCAATCGGCACCCCCTTAAGATGGATCACGTATTCGTTCGGCTTAAGCTGGAGATTGTCCTTAATATGCACGGGAGGGACGATGAATCCCATGTCCTGGGCATACTGTTTGCGGATCGAGCGGATTCTCGGCAGCAACTCACCATCCTGCCCCGAATCGACCATCGGGATCAGCCCATAGCCGACCTCCAGCTCTAGTTGATCAACCGCTAACATTTTTTCGTAATCGTCTTCCTCCTCATCCAAGCTGGTCGGCGGCACATATTCCTCAGCCTCCGCCAAGCGTGCCTCAAGGCTTTTTTGTACCCGGTAGGCGATCACCGCCATCGCCGCCGACAGCAACAGAAAGGGGACCATCGGCAGCCCTGGAATCAGTGCGAACCCGAGCAGGATCACGGAAACCACCCACAGCGCCCGGTGGTTGGCAAAAAGCTGGAGTTTGAGTTCGGAGCCGAAATCACTCCCGCCGGCCGTCCGGGTAACCAGGATGCCGGCCCCGGTGGAAATGATCAGCGCCGGAATCTGGCCGACCAGACCGTCCCCGACGGTCAGAATGGTATAGGTGGCCGCCGCGTCTGCAGCCGGCATCCCCTGCTGCAGCACGCCGATGACGAAACCGGCGCCGATATTGATCATGGTAATGATGATGCCGGCAATGGCATCCCCCTTGACGAACTTGCTGGCACCGTCCATGGCCCCGTAGAAGTTCGCCTCCAGCCCGACATCCTTGCGCCGGTTACGAGCCTCGTCATCCGTGATCTGACCGGCATTGAGATCGGCGTCGATCGCCATCTGCTTGCCGGGCATGGCATCGAGGGTAAATCGGGCCGCTACTTCAGCGATGCGCCCGGCCCCCTTGGTGATGACCATGAAGTTGATCAGCACGAGAATGATGAAGATGACCAGACCGACCACGTAGTTACCGCCCACCACAAACTGGCCGAACGACTGAATGACCGAACCCGCGGCCGCCGTCCCCTCGTTGCCGTGTAACAGGATCAGGCGGGTCGAAGCGACGTTGAGCGAAAGGCGAAACAGGGTGGTGGCCAGCAGTACCGCGGGAAACACCGCGAAATCCATGGCCCGCACGGAATACAGGGCAAGGATCAGAATCAGCAAGGCCAGGGTAATGTTGAGAGACAGACAAATATCGAGCAGCAACGGCGGCAGCGGGATAATCATCAGCATCAAAACCATCACCAGCCCGATGGCAACAATGACATCGCTGCGCAGCAGGCTCTCGGTCCAACGATTATTTGACAGGGCAGCAATCATTTAACGTCTCCCGGGCGAATTACCCTTGAGGCTATAGACATAAGCCAAAATTTCGGCCACGGCCTGAAACAGCTCTTCTGGGACCTGATCCCCGACCTCGAGCTGATACAGGCCCCGCGCCACCGGCTTGTTCTCAACCAGCGGCACCCGGTTTTCGCGGGCAATTTCACGGATGCGCATGGCCAGATTATCGGCTCCCTTGGCAACAATCTGCGGGGCGTCCATTTCCTCTCGTACATACGACACCGCCACCGACAGGTGGGTCGGGTTGGTGATCACGACGTCGGCCGTGGGTACGGCCGCCATCATCCGTTTACGCGACATCTCCATCTGGATCGAGCGGACCCGCGCCTTGATATACGGATCCCCCTCGGCGTCCTTAAACTCTTCTTTGACCTCCTGCTTGGTCATTTTCATCTTTTCTTCCATTTCCCAGCGCTGATAAACCAAGTCGAGAATACCGAGGATGAGCAGGATACCGCAGCTTTTCAGTAAAATCAGGGCCGCGAGCCGGCCGATAAAGCGCACGGTATCAACCGGCGTCATATCCACCAGCAACAGGCTCCGCTCGAATTCTCCCCGCACCGTCAGGTAGGCTACCGCCCCAACGAGCAAAACCTTGGCCAAAGACTTGACCAGTTCCACCAGCGAGCGTTTGGAAACCATCTTGGCCAGTCCCGAAACCGGGTTGAACTTGGCCAAATCGGGCTGCAACGGCTTGAAGGTGAACAGCCAACCGATCTGCAGAAAAGTCGAAAAAAAACCTACCACCAGCACTAATAGCAACATTGGGGCCAGCAGCAGCGCAATCCGACCGATGACCGTAAAGGCCAAATTGACCACCGACAACGGGGTCAGCTCGAGCGTTCCACTGAGCAACCAGAGGTTAGCCAGGAGTTCCTTGAATTCATCCCAGAACAACGGCGCATAAAAGAACCAGAGCAGCAGCATGCCGCTGAGCAAGGCGGCGGTGTGCACCTCCTTGCTCTGGGCGACCTGCCCCTTCTTGCGAAAGTCTTCCCGCCGCTTGGATGTGGCTTGTTCTGTTTTTTCCTGTTGATCCCCTTCGGCCATCCCCCCCCCTAAGACAGCAACCGAAACAGTTGCAGAATACGCTCACCCGCCGCGTCAAATTCCCGACTCAACAGCGTCGCCACCATGCTCAGCGTCAAACCTGTGACCAAAAAGGCGAGGCCGATATTAACCGGGAAGGAGAGAAATAACACATTCAGCTGGGGGAAAACCCGGGCCAGAATCCCCATTACGAATCCGGAGAGAATGAGAACGGCCAGCACCGGGGCGGACAGCTGCACCGCCATCGAGAACATGTTGCCGACAAGGCGCATAAGGAAGGGGACTGCTTCGCCGCCGAGATTCAACTGTCCCAGCGGTAGCAGTTCGTAGGAGCGGGCGATGATCTGCAGAAACAGGAAATGGCCATCCAGGGCCAGAAAGATCATCATCGCTAGGGTACTCTGAAATTTGGCCACCACCGAGCTCTGGCTCTGGGTCTGCGGGTCGAAGATATTGGCTGCCGCAAACCCCATTTTGTAACCGACCACCGTCCCGCCCATTTCAACGGCGTTGAAAACAAACCGGCCGATGAAAGCAACCATGCTGCCCAGGATAATTTCCTGCACTACCAGCAGCGCCAGCCCCCCGGGAGAAAAGAGGTGCCGGGGGATAAGGTGATCAACCAGCGGAAAAACCAACAGGGCCAGGACGACTGCCAGGCCCAAGCGTACCTGCGCCGGCACCTGGCGACCGGCGAGGATCGGAATGGCCATCATCAGGGAGCCGACCCGAAGCAGGCAGAGCAGGAAGGCCTGCAGTTCTTCTAGGGCAAAGAGCGGGAGCTCCATCGCAGCACTCAGCCGCCGACCGTGGCGGTCAAGGCAATGATTTGTTCAATAAAAATGATCGTTTTGTTGATCATCCAGGGGGCAAAGATCAGCAAGGCGACAAAAGTGGCCACGATCTTCGGGATAAAAGTCATGGTCTGCTCGTTGATCTGGGTGGCCGCCTGAAAAATACTGACCATCAGGCCTACCACCAGAGAGGCGAGCAGCATTGGCGCAGCCAGCATCAACACCAGCTCGACCGCCCGGCGACCGACGTCTATTGCAAGTTCAGGGGTCATAACGCCTCAGGGGTTCAGCCTTGGTCGTCAGTCGAGAGCAGTGCCACTGATCTGGAAATCGTTGACGACCGTGGCTCAATAAAAACTCCGCACCAGCGAGCTGATCACCAGATTCCACCCATCCGCCAACACAAACAGCAGGATCTTGAACGGAAGTGAAATAATAACCGGCGGCAGCATCATCATCCCCATAGACATGAGAACGGAAGCCACGACCATGTCGATCACCAGAAACGGAACATAGATCAGAAAGCCCATCTGGAAGGCCCGCTTCAGCTCCGACAGCATGAAGGCCGGAACCAGGGTCATGGTGGAGAGCTCATCCCGATTGGCCGGCGCCTCACGTCCGGCTATGTCGAGCAGCAGGCCAATCTCCTTCTCCGTGGTCTGGGAAAGCATGAATTCGCGCAACGGCTTGACCGCCAGGAACAGGGCATCTTCCTGGTTGATCTGCTTTTTGATATACGGCTGCAGCGCCGTATCGTTGATCTGGTCGAGCACCGGAGCCATGATGAAAAAGGTCAGGAACAGGGAAAGACCGATGATGACCTGGTTGGGGGGCATCTGCTGCGTCCCCATAGCCTGGCGGACGAATGACAGGACAATCACGATTCGAGTAAAACCGGTGGTCATGAGCAGAATCGCCGGAGCGATGGAAAGGACGGTCAGCAGAACGAGAACCTGCAGCGTCGTGGAAATCTGCTCCGGACCGGCGGCATTGCCGACATTGAGACGAATTTCCTGGGCCCAGGAGAACCCCGGGAACAACAGCACGGCCAGCAGCACCAGCCCCAAAGCACGTCTCATAGAGACCCTTCCAACTCCCGCTCCAACGTTTCAGCAAAGCGCTCGCGGGGCTCCCCGTCTAGCTGGCAGAGAAGTTCAATACGATCCGCAGCCACCCCCAGCAACAGCTCGCGACCACGCACTTCAACCAGACAGAGTGACTTTTTCGGCCCCAGCGAACGCATTTCGACGACCCGGATGTGCCCGGTTTTGGCCGTGGGCAGCCAGCGCAGCCAGCGCTGGCTGGCCGCGTAGAGCAGAAGGATCAGCCCGATGATCAGGACCAACCCACCGAACAGACGCAACCCCTCTGCAAACGGACTGCCCGTTTCGGAGGCCGTCGCGCCATAAGCAACGGCGGGCGCCATGAACAGCAGCAATGAAAACCGCAGCTTCATTGGTTATCCCAGCTTTTCGATGCGCTCGGAAGGACTGACCACATCGGTCAGTCGCAGGCCTAGCTTGTCATTGACCAGCACCGCTTCACCCCGGGCAATCAACCGCGAATTAACATACAGTTCAAGGGGCTCCCCGGCCAGCTTGTCAAGTTCGACAACATACCCTTCTGACATCTGCAGCAGGTCCTTTACCAGGATCTTGGAACGCCCGACCTCAACCGATACCTGCAACGGGATATCCAGCAGGATACCGATATCCTTGGATGCTTCCGGCTTCTCGTCACCCTGGTCCAGCTCAACACCATTATTCTCTTGCGTCATGACTAACTCCGCTGTTTGACTTTACCGATAATCCGAACTGACTTTCTGCCATTACGCACCCCGGCCTGGCTGAGAAACTTGCCCCTACCTTCGACGAGTACCTGCAACGGGGCAGCCGGATCGTTACCGAGATCTAGGATGTCGCCAATCTGAAAATTGAGAATATCCCGAACCTTAAGATTGACCACCCCGAGCTGAACTACAAGGCTCGCTTCCATCTGCCCCAGCTCAGCTTCCATGTGCGGCCGCCACAGATCGTCGCGATTGAGTGAAAAAGCCGCGCCGCCCCGCAACTTGTCGAGCAGCGGCTCCAGGGAAGCATAGGGAATGACCAGCATCATCTGGCCGGACACCGCCCCGACCGTCACCGTGTAGCAGACCACCATCAGCATCGCGTCGGCGGGGAAGATGTTGACCAGACGAATATTGCTTTCGACCTTGGCCAGTGCCACATGCAGATCGACCACCGACCGGAAGGCTTTGGCCAGGTCCGGACAGACATCCGCAAAAACCGGCTTGACGACATGCCGTTCAATGGCAGTCAGGATCCGATCAGGCACCACCAGTCGATCCTCGCCCCCCCCTCCGAGCAGACTCTCCACCAGAAAAAAGGAAAGGTCTTTATCATAGATCACCAGCCCCCCCCAGCGCAATGGATCAAGGCGGATGACCCCGATCGAACCCCA
>JAQYWA010000075.1 GCA_030145265.1 Desulfuromonas sp.
GGTCCAGAGGCTGAAGGTTTCTTCAAAACGCATTATCCGGATCTCCTGTTGTAGAGCTGTCCGTTTCATAGTGTCCTCCTTCTGGACAGAATGAACCGGACAGATGTTGTGCTACAACACCGGACAGTTTATTTGCTAGCAACATGTATATATGCAGGCTCTTGAGAATCTGTCGTTTGTATGGTAAAATGTTTTATCATTAAAATTTACTTTTGGATGGTGTTTGATGGAAACGATTAAGACGGCAAGCTTTGAATATCTGATCAGTCTCGCCAAAGAAAAGCCGGAGGGTGGTTATCTCTTTGTCCTCGATGGCTCCAGTTATCAAATTAACGATGTGCTGGAAATTTCCAGGATCGCCGAAAAACACGGCTATATAGTTATTTACTAACAGGAGGTTGTTCACATGAGTTCTCAGGGAGCAGTTTGTTACACCTTTGAAGCGGCCGTCGAAATGGCGGTAAAGATGGAAGATGAAGGTTTTCGGAATTATCTCGATGCCATGCGCAAGGTCAAAAACAAGCAGGCCAAGATGGTTCTGCAGGATGCCGCTCTTGATGAACTCGATCATAAGCATCAGCTCGAAAAAGCCCTGGTCGAAGGGACGCTGGCGGGTGAAGAGAGTCTGAATCGTCCGGTTCCGACCATGAATCTCGATTACGTCCTAAAGGCCAGGGAAATCAAGCCGGATGCCGATGCCCGAGAGGCGCTTGCTTATGCCATTCACCTCGAGAAGGAGGCGGTGGGGTTTTATAAAAAGATGTCCGTTGGGTGCGCCGGTGCACCGATGGGATCAATCTTTGAAAAAATAGGCAATGATGAAACCCGTCATCTGAAGGCTCTGGAGGATTTGTACGAAAAGCATTTCATGACGGAAAACTGATCCTGTTGCTCGATCTGGTTAAGAAAAAGGTGGCATCGCTGAAAAGCGATTTCACCTTTTTTTGTGCAAAAAACTGCATGGTATCAGTCGATTACCACATGGATTAGTTTTTCAACGGTCTAGCCAAGTGCGCTTGGACGTCTTATTGTTAACGTGTATAGGTCAGATGTTCAGCATGGGGGTGTTCTTATGGAAATTCCCGTTGAAGACATTTTGAACCAACACATGGCGATGGGTGTGTTTGCTCTCTATGTTGTAGTCGTATCCTTATTGCGGGTCATGGCCGAGCAGGAGTTTTTCCGGCTGACGGCCCTGAAGAAAATATGGGGGCGTACCATTGGCCTGACGATTCATTTTATTTCCAATGTTGCCTTGCCCCTGGTTTTCGGAATCATGCTCATCAGCCAGGGCAGCGCGAGCCTTTCTTCTCCTGAAAAACTGAACGTAAACAGACCGGTGTCGCTCACCCCCGCCGCTTACATTTTCGTGGCAAGGGATGGAGGCCGTTCGGAAGGAGAGGTGTCGTCCGCATCCCTGCCTTTACCTCTTGAAGCGAGGTTCAATCCTTTGGAAATCCTCCCGCCTTGATAGCCGAGGGTGGATTGTCCTCCTGCTCTGCCTTCGAAAAAGCCGCCCCGAGGCGGCTTTGCTGTTTCAGCTTGGCCGCTACCGAAAATGTTTCGGGCATTTTTGTTATGTTTTGGATTGAAGAGGGGCGGTTGCCCCGTGAGTCGAAAAGGAGCTCATCTGTGGCCAGGAGGTTGTCGGACTTGACGGGCCGAAACGAAAAATCGGATGGTCGAGACCAGATTTTCGAGTATTTGAGAGCGAATAGCTGGGCTATTTGTCGAAAATCGTCGGAAATCTGGGCCGATCAGTCGATTTTGCAGCCACTTCACGGATAGTCAGATGTCTATCTGACTTTTGCGTTTTCTCGAGGAAGGCGTTCAGTAGCGGCGGATGTTGAGTCGTCCCTGGTCGATGTGATGCTTCATCCAGGTGCGGACCAACTGTTTGAGAAACGACCGGGTGACTGGCACCAGCAAGCTGAAGCCGAACAGGTCGGTGCAGAAGCCGGGTGTGAGAAGGAGGATTCCGCCGGCCAGGATCATGGCGCCATCAAGGAGTTCTTCGGTCGGCACTCGGCCCTGGTTCAGCTCCGCTTGGATGCGGTAGGCTAGGTCGAGTCCCTGAGTCCGGGCCAGATAAGCTCCAGCGAGGCCCGTGAGGATGATCAGTGAAATGGTCGAAGCGGCTCCGATCAGAGCCCCCACTTTTAGCAGGATAACCAGTTCGGTTACGGGGACGATAGTAAACAGAATTAACAGTCTTATAAACATAGGATTCACTCATCGGAAATTTGTTGGCCCATTTTAGCTGATGGGCAGTGAAAAACACTGAAAAAATAATTATTTTTATAACTTACCGAAAATACAGTAACATTTTCTTTGGCTAAAAAATAGGCAGGGTGTTGAAAGGTTCTGTAGCGCTTGCGTTTATCTGTTTGTGAACATGCTTTTCAACAGGTTTTCCACAGGCGTTGTGGAAAAGGGGCCAAGCCCCTTGAGTGTTCGAGGTTTTTTGGATTAGCCCCCGCAATGTTGAATTAATCCTTTCGGCGGTCATCTATAAACTTGGCATCATAATCCGCAATGATTTTGTCGTTTGTTTTGCGCAAGGCCTGTTCAGCGTCGATATTCAGAGAACGTCCCAGCCCGGTCAGAGTGAACAGCAGTTCTCCGATTTGACTTTCCAGTGATTTGTGTATGGCCCCTTGAGCATCATCAGCAAGATTGTTCAGCATCCTGCTTGCCTCTGCGAGAAGGATCTTTGTTGTTGCACACTGTTCTGGGCTGGTTTTGCCGGACAGCTTGTGGGCCATCTGGAGGGCGGGGAGGTGGCGAGGGATGTCGGCCAGGCTTCTGGGGGGCTTGCCCTGCTTGAGATTTTCCATGGCCTTAATGGCTTCCCACTGGGCGGCCAGCATCTGCATGTCACCTGTGGGGGTGCTGGCGAAGACATGGGGATGGCGGCGTACCAGCTTGTCGGAGATGGAGGTGGCGACATCGGCTAGTGAAAATTCCCCGCGTTCCTCAAAAATTCGTGCCTGAAAAACGATCTGCAGCAGCAGGTCGCCCAGTTCATCCCGGATGGCGTCCGGTTCGTTCCGGTCAAGTGCATCGAGAACTTCGTACGCTTCTTCGATGATGTAAGGTTTAAGACTTTCCGGCGTCTGTTCCGCGTCCCACGGACAGCCCTCTGGCGAGCGCAAGGTGGCCATGATTTTCATCAGGCGCTCGATGGTTTTTCCGGCGGGCAGTCCTGTTTTTTTGTCGATTTCTTGTTCGGGCATAGGGTCTCGGGTTTTGTCGATGATTGAATGTGATTACGGGTCCTGGGAGGCTGTCGGACTTCACAGAAGCCGATTGAAAAATCGCCTGATTGGCCCCTGTCTCCGACGATCATCGACAAATAGCCCTGCTATTCGCTCTCGAATTCTCGAAAATCTGGTCGCAGCCATCCGGTTTTTCGCTTCGGCCCGTCAAGTTCGACAGCCTCCTGAATGAACCTACTTCAAGCCGCAATAATTTTCAAGAAGTCCTCTGTGCATGACCATAATTAATCGCTTGCAAAACGGCTCGGATTGAGCTACAAAAAGCGGCTTTAAAACGGCATATGCAAAGGGCTTGTTTTCCCTTGACAAAAAGGGGGCAGTCCTTATACTAACTCCTTTCAGACAGCAGGGGGCTTTTCTTGCGGATTCGAATCGCGGACATCAAGGACGACGGACTCTCGCTCGACCTTGTTGAAGAGGTGAGCAATTTTTCCGTCCTGCGGGAGTTGCAAGAGAAGGGCGAGAGTGTTTTTTCTCAGCCTGTGACCGTTCATCTGCGGGCTGTACTGGTCAGCGGGATGGTTGAAGTATCCGGTCGTGTGGCCACTCATGCTGAAATGGTCTGTAGCCGCTGCCTCAAGCCTGCCGCGGCGATTGTTGATTCGACCTTCGAGTTGACTTACACCCGTGAGCTTCCCGAGTTAGGGGATGATGGGGGTGACGAGGGAGTTGAAATCACGGCCGAGGATATGGGGCTGATCCTGTTTGACGGCGAAGAGATCGATCTTCGTGATGCAGTTCAAGAACAGGTGATTCTCGCTTTGCCCGTTCACCCTCTGTGCAGCCGGAATTGCCGAGGTCTCTGTGCCCAGTGCGGCGCCGATCTCAACGAACAGGAATGCTCCTGCGGTCCGCAGGATTATAATATTAAGTTTGCCGCGCTGAAAAATTTCAAGATTGATAAGTGATTAGCCACTGTTGCAAATAGCAGAGGTGTGCTGATATAAACATGACAACCGGCCAGTCCGGTACGTAAGGAGTATGACCATGGCTGTACCTAAGAAAAAAACATCTAAATCCAAACGCGATATGCGTCGTTCCCATGATGCCCTTGTCGCCCCCGGCATGTCCATATGCTCCCAGTGTCAGGAGCCCAAGCAGTCTCATCGTGCATGCACCTCCTGTGGTACCTATAAAGGTAAAGAAATCGTCGGAACCGAAGAATAAAGAGGTTTTTGGGTTGAAACGTCCCATCGTTGTTGCGGTCGATGCCATGGGAGGCGACAATGCTCCCGGCGTCGAGGTGGAAGGCGCTGTTGCTGCAGCCAGGCAGTGGCAGATCCCGATTATTCTGGTTGGCGATTCCGTCCGGATCGAGCAAGAACTGAATAAGTACACGCTCGATGGGCTTGATATTACGGTCCGTCAGGCCAGTGAAGTCATCGGGATGCATGACTCGGCATCGGTCGCCGTGCGCAAGAAAAAAGACTCTTCGATCCGGGTTGCTTTCAATCTGGTTAAAAATGAAGAGGCTCACGCTGTGGTCAGTGCCGGAAATTCAGGTGCGACCATGGCTTCCGGTATGTTTGTCCTGGGCAGGATCAAGGGCATCGACCGTCCTGCCATTGCCACCATCATGCCTAACCTCAAGGATAACACCCTGGTTCTTGACGTGGGGGGCAATGTTGATTGCAAGCCCCAACACCTCGCCCAGTTTGTTCTCATGGGGGAAGTCTACGCTCGACATATTCTGGGCAAACCTGCTCCCAGGGTCGGACTTCTGTCGAATGGCGAAGAAGAAAGCAAGGGCAATGAGCTGACCCGTGAAGCCCATCGCTTGCTGAAGGGGGGCCGTCCATCCTATGTCGGTTACGTTGAGGGGCGCGATGTCTTCAATGGCGCCGTCGATGTGGTGGTCTGCGACGGCTTTGTCGGCAACGTGGTTCTGAAGCTTTCCGAAGGTCTTGCCGAAGCCATCGGCTCCATGCTGAAAAAAGAGATCGGCTCGCGTTTTTTGGCCAAGCTCGGTTATCTGCTGGCCCGACCGGCATTTAAGGCTTTTAAGAAAAAGCTTGATTATGCCGAATATGGTGGGGCACCTTTGCTTGGCATCGAGGGAACCGGGGTCATTTGCCACGGCGGGTCGAGCAGTAAGGCGATTCAGAATGCGATCTTTCAGGCTCGTGAGTCGGTAGCCAAGGCGATCAATGATGAATTGATGGCCCAGCTTCGTAAGAGCGCCCTTGAACAGGAGTCGCTTCGGGATGCGGGGCACGCGGCTGCAGCACTTGCTGAAGCCGAGCCAGTCAAGGGAGTTGCGGGGTAAATACGCTTCTGCTTGACGCCTTCGGTGGCGGATTTACTTGGGCCTCCGCCCTGATCCGCTGGTAACCATAGTAACCATTATATTGAAACAGGGAATTGACAAGCCAATGATTGCTTTTGTTTTCCCCGGTCAGGGTGCGCAGTTTGCTGGAATGGGCAAGGACCTTGCCGAAAATTTCTCTGTAGCCAGGGAGGTTTTTGAAGAGGCCAACGATGCTCTCGGTTTCGATCTCACCTCTCTCTGCTTCAATGGTCCCGAGGAAGATCTCAAGCTGACCACTAATACCCAGCCGGCTATCCTCACTGTCAGTGTGGCCGCCCTGCGGGTGCTGCAGCAGGAAACCGGTCTTCAGCCGGCCTATGCCGCTGGTCACTCACTGGGGGAGTTTTCCGCCCTGGTCTGTGCCGGGACTCTGACTTTTGCCGATGCCGTTCGCATCGTCCGCCAGCGTGGTGCTTTCATGCAAGAGGCGGTTCCGGTCGGTGTTGGCTCGATGGCTGCGATGATGGGACTGGAGAATGATGCTCTTGAAGGCATCTGTGCCGAGGCGGCCCAGGGTGAGGTCGTTTCCCCGGCCAACTTCAACAGCCCGGGACAGATCGTTATCGCCGGCCATGCCACGGCAGTTGACCGTGCCATCGAACTGGCCAAGGCAGCCGGGGCCAAGCGGGCGTTGCCGCTGCCAGTCAGCGCTCCCTTCCATTGTTCGCTGATGAAATCGGCCAGCGACCGTTTGGCCGAAATTCTTGCTGAAATTCATTTTGCCCCGATGCAGCTGCCGGTCGTATCGAATGTCGAAGCCCTGCCCAATGCCGATGCTGCGCGGGTTATGCAGCTTCTGGTTCAGCAGGTTTGCGCGCCGGTTCGCTGGGCTGAATCGGTGACGAACATGTCTGAGCTGGGTGTCGAGAGATTTGTTGAAATCGGCCCCGGCAAGGTATTGTCCGGCCTGATAAAGCGTATCGCCAAGGGGACGATTATTCAGAATGTTGATGATGTCGCCAGCCTGAAGAAGTTGTAATAAACCTTCTGCCTGAACGTCCCTGAAAGGGGTTCGTTGACAGGTTGGAACTTTTATTGGTAAGAAAGGAGACACTATGGCAAAAGACAAAGTTGCCATTGTAACTGGTGCTTCCCGGGGGATTGGAAAAAGTATTTCCCTGGCCCTGGCTGCCAGCGGCGCCAAGATTGTCGCTGTCGATATCGACCTCGCCGCTACCGAGGCCATGGTTGCCGAGCTCAAAGCCAACGGAACTGAAGCGATTGCCGTGCAGGGCAATGTTACTGTTACCGCCGATGCTGAAAAGATGGTAAAGGCCGGGGTGGAAGCATTCGGCCGGGTTGATATCCTGGTCAATAATGCGGGCATTACCCGCGATGCTCTGCTGTTGCGGATGAAGGACGACGATTGGGATGCCGTTCTCAGCGTTAACCTCAAAGGTGCATTCCTCTGCTCCCGCGCGGCTGCCAAGGTCATGTCCAAGCAACGCTACGGACGGATCATCAACATTGCTTCGGTCGTCGGCCAGATGGGCAACGCCGGACAGGCCAATTACTGCGCCAGCAAGGCCGGCCTCATGGGCCTGACCCGTTCCAATGCCCGTGAACTGGCTCGCCGCAACGTAACTGTGAACGCTGTTGCTCCCGGGTTCATTGCCACGGATATGACCGAGGCTCTGCCCGAGAAAACCCGCCAGGAGCTGGCGGCCCAGATTCCACTCGAGCGTCTGGGCAGCGCCGATGATATTGCCAATGCCGTCGTCTTTCTCGCGCAGGAAAACTCCGGTTACATTACCGGACAGGTCCTCGCGGTCAACGGCGGGATGTACATGTAACAACCAAATACGGCCCGATCTGAGATCGGCTCTAACAACAACAGGAGGTGAAGCAGATGGCTTCTATCGACGAAAAAGTAAAATTGATTGTGGCAGAACAGCTTGGTGTTGACGCCGACCAGGTGACCAACGACGCATCTTTCATGGACGACCTCGGTGCCGATTCCCTTGACACCGTTGAGCTGGTCATGGCTCTAGAAGAGGAGTTCGATGTCGAGATCTCCGACGAAGACGCCGAAAAGATTCAGACTGTACAGGACGCTATCGATTACCTCACCGAAAACGCCTGATTTACATGAGCAGGGAGGAGGAACATTGTTTCCTCCTCCTTGTTTTGTATTTCCTTTCCGCTGAACGATAAAGCGGACCCGAAGTTGAAAAGTATCTATTTATTAAATAGTTGCATATAAGTACCTGCGGTAGTTTCTGGCCGTCCTGATTAAGGAGTAAAATCATGCGTAGAGTCGTCGTGACAGGTGTCGGCGTTGTTTCAGCCCTTGGCACCGGTACCGAAAAAAACTGGTCTGCCTTGATGGCGGGAAAGTCCGGGATTGATCGTATCACGCGCTTTGATGCGTCGGATCTCCCGACCCAGATTGCCGGCGAGGTCAAGGATTTCAATCCGCAAGATTTCATCGAAAAAAAAGAAATCAAGAAAATGGATACCTTTATCCAATACGCCCTGGCTGCTTCCGAGATGGCGATGCAGGATTCCGGTCTGCAGGTCACCGAAGAAAACGCAGAACGAGTCGGCGTTGTGGTTGGTGCTGGACTCGGCGGCCTGCCGGCCATCGAAAAATACCATGAAGCGCTGACAAACGGCGGCTACAAAAAGGTCACTCCTTTTTTTATTCCCATGCTGATTATCAACCTGGCGCCAGGACATATTTCCATCCGTTTCGGTGCCAAAGGCCCTAATATTTCCACGGTTACCGCCTGTGCCACCGGCACCCATTCGATCGGCGATGCCTACCACATGATCAAGCGCGGCGATGCCGATGCCATGATTGCCGGCGGTGCTGAATCGACTATCACTCCTCTTGGTATCGCCGGGTTCAATGTGATGAAGGCGCTGTCCACCCGTAATGACGATCCGACCGCGGCCAGCCGTCCCTTTGACAAAAACCGGGATGGTTTTGTCATGGCTGAAGGGGCCGGGATCGTTGTTCTCGAAGAATACGAATCCGCCAAGGCGCGCGGTGCTAAAATTTATGCCGAGGTGGCCGGTTACGGTCTCACCGGAGATGCCTACCATATTACCTCCCCCGGGCC
>JAQYWA010000486.1 GCA_030145265.1 Desulfuromonas sp.
GCGGCGTTTTCCCGAGCATACTCCGGTCCAGCGGTTTCTCGACAGCTACCGGATGAGCTTCGAGCTCGGCAAGGTGCTGGTCGACCGGGCGGTGATGGGGATTCGCGGTCCCGGCGAATTTCAGATCAGCCTGCGCGGGAAGGATCAGCTCCAGGGGTTGCTTGCCGAAGGGAAGGGGCTGGTGCTGGTCACCGCCCACGTCGGTTGCTGGCAGGTTGCCATGGCCACTCTCGGCTGTCTCGAAACGCCGGTGAGCATGCTGATGCGTCGCGAGGATGGGGAGGTCGATCGGCATTATTTCGAGCATTCCGGTGAAAGTCCCTACCGGATCATCGATCCGACCGGTTTTCTCGGCGGCACCCTCGAGATGATGGGGGTGCTCAAGCAGGGCGAGGTGCTCTGCGTCATGGGTGACCGGGTGCTGGGGAGCGCAAAAAACGCGGTGCCGGTCGATTTTCTCGGCGGCCAGGCCTTGTTCCCCTTCAGCGCCTTCAAGCTGGCCTCGAGCACCGGGGCGCCGGTGGTGGTGATGTTCACCAGCAAAACCGGCCCCGACAGCTACGCCTTGGAGCTGGCCCGGGTGATCCGGGTGCCGGAGGGGCTGGGGAGATCCGGCGCGGCCGCCGCCCCCTACGTCGCCGAGTTTGCTCAAAGCCTGGAAGGGTTTGTCGAGAAGCACCCCTACCAGTTTTTTAATTTTTTCGACCTTTGGACTCAGGTGACCGGTTCCGATTCTTGAACCAATTCAGACTGAAAGCATGAAATCTTTAAAATCGCCGGTCCCGCCCGGCTGGCGGGTTACTTTTCTTTGAGCGCAAAGAAAATAACCAAAAGAAACTCTGGCTGCGCCGCATGGGGTTCGCAAATGATTGCTGCTCCTATCGCTGTCGCTGCAATTGACCAGCCGTCTTCGTCGGTCCCACTTGCGAACGACCCTGATGCGCAACTAGTCTACGCAGCTCAGCAAACACCGTCGCTACCAGGTTCAGGTAAATCATATTTAGTTTATAAACATGCAGCGCGGTGTTTGCTCAGCCCGGAAGACTGCTGCGTCCACCACCATCGGTAGCAGATGGGCTACGAAGAGCGGCCGCATGCCTCGGTACAACACTGAAAAGAGGCCAACGCCAGCCGCGCCAGAGATCCTCATGCCCCCCGCAGGGGAGCCACTTTTTGCTTATTTTTTGTTGGCTTGGACAAAAAGTAAGGCGTCTGGCGGGACGCGACCCGCCGGTTTCAGGATTAGTTTTTGCTGAACAGTTACTTCAATTTTTATGGAGCCAAAGACCATGACAACCAAGGATAAACTCAAGGATATTCTCATCGAGGAACTGAATCTGGAAGATATCACCGCCGCGGAGATCGGCGATGACGAGCCGTTGTTCGGCGAGGGGCTCGGCCTCGATTCTCTCGATGCGGTGGAGCTGGTGGTTCTGGTGCAGAAGCACTTCGGCCTCGAGATCAAGGACATGGAAGAGGGACGCGCGGCCCTGCAGTCGATCGCGACCCTGGCCGCCTATATCGACGAGCGCCCGACGGCATGATAAGGCATCTCCCGGTCGCCGTGACCGGACTCGGATGCCTCTGCGCCGCCGGAGCCAATCTGGCCGAGTGCATGGCCACCCTCTTCGCCGGCAAACGTCAGCCGGCAGCACCGACCCTTTTCGCTACCGGTCATGCTGTCAGCTACCCGGTGTTCGAGGCGCC
>JAQYWA010000487.1 GCA_030145265.1 Desulfuromonas sp.
GTGGTGGATACTGCGTTCACCTGGGGTGACGACCGGCCACCGCGCACCCCCTGGCACGATACGGTCATCTACGAACTCCACGTGAAAGGGTTCACCTGCCAGCATCCCGAAGTGCCGCCGTCGCTCCGCGGCACCTACGCAGGTCTCGCCACCTACCCGAGCGTGGAATACCTGAAACGGCTCGGGGTCACCGCGGTGGAGCTCATGCCGGTGCATGCCTTTGTCGACGATCGCAATCTAGTGGAGCAGGGGCTCAAAAATTACTGGGGATATAACTCCATCGGCTTTTTTGCCCCGGAAATGCGCTATTCGGCAACCGGCCTCGTCAGCGAATTCAAAACCATGGTGAAGACGCTCCATACGGCCGGCATCGAGGTCATCCTCGATGTGGTGTACAACCATACGGCCGAGGGGAATCAGCTTGGACCCACGCTCTGTTTCCGGGGCATAGACAACGCCTCCTATTACCGACTCATACCTGGTGATCCCCGCTATTACATGGATTACACCGGCTGCGGGAACACCCTCAACATGCGCCACCCCCGGGTGTTGCAGCTCATCATGGACAGCCTCCGCTACTGGGTGCAGGAGATGCACGTGGACGGTTTCCGTTTCGACCTTGCTTCAGCGCTGGCCCGGGAGCTTCACGAGGTGGACCGGCTGTCTGCCTTTTTCGACATCATCCACCAGGATCCGATCCTCTCCCAGGTGAAACTCATCGCCGAGCCATGGGATCTCGGCGAAGGCGGCTACCAGGTGGGAAACTTCCCGGTTGGCTGGACCGAATGGAACGGCATCTACCGGGACACGGTCCGCGCCTATTGGAAAGGGGATGGCGGGCATATCGGCGAAATCGCCCACCGCCTCACAGGATCGAGCGACCTGTATGAAAAGAGCGGCCGGCGGCCATACGCCAGCATCAATTTCGTTACCTGCCATGACGGCTTCACCCTGACGGATCTCGTGAGCTATGACCACAAACACAACGCGGCCAATCTCGAGGACAACCGCGACGGCTCCGATCACAACATCAGCTGGAACTGCGGCGTCGAAGGCCCCACCGACGACCCCAAGATCAAAACCCTCAGGACCCGGCAGAAACGCAATTTCATGGTCACCCTGCTCCTCTCCCTCGGCGTGCCGATGATTCTTTCCGGCGATGAGATCGGCCGCAGCCAAGGCGGTAACAATAACAGCTACTGCCAGGACAGTGAACTCAGCTGGCACGACTGGCAGCTCGATGACGAGCAGCAAGACTTCTTTGAATTCGTCTGTCAGCTCATCGTTCTGCGCAAACGTCACCCGGCCTTCCGCCGGCAATACTTCTTTCTCGGCCGGCAGCTCAAAGGCGAAGACGTCAAGGCTATCCTTTGGCTGCAACCGCACGGCCAGGAAATGACTGACGAGGAATGGAGGGATTCATACGCCCGCTGTCTCGGCATGTTCCTCGCCGGCGATGCCATCGATGAATATGACCGCCGCGGCCGCCGGATCGAGGACGACGACCATCTTCTGCTCTTCAATGCCCACCACGAAAAAATCACCTTCCAGTTGCCGCCGCTTCTCGCCGCCAGATCCTGGCAAATAGTTCTCGACACGAGCAATCCCACGGCCAACGATGCCCCGCCTCTCCTGCATCACGGCCGGAAGCCGTACGCGCTCCAGGGCCGGACTCTCGCCTGGCTGCTGGCCGTCAAGCCCCAA
>JAQYWA010000488.1 GCA_030145265.1 Desulfuromonas sp.
TTTCGACACGTCATCGGACGGTTCACTTTCGTTCGTCTCCTTGATCCCTACCTGACAGGGTCTTTCCCCGCCTTTTCCTCCAACGCTCACCACAAGGGCTCTTTACCCATGCAGCTTGGGGTGGTTTGGAGCCTGCTCCTGCAAACCGGCTCCGAGGGGCCTTCCCTCATCTTTCGTGCAGCACCACATCTGAAGGGGTCTCCTCCTTCAGTGCGTTCGTGGCACACAGTCGTCGGCATAACGCACCGGGTTGACCTTAGCGCCTCGCTTGGGGACGACGGCTCTGACAGCCGCCTCCAGTCCGTCGAGGGCCATGTTGGCCAGCAGCGGTGAGATGATGCCTCCCTGCGGCGTTCCGGCTTCCGTATCGAAAAAGGCGTCCTTTTCCAGGTAGCCGCACTTCAGCCAGTCCCGCAATATCCCTTTGTTCATCGGGATATTGTCGAGCAGCCAGTCATGGCTGAGTTGATCGAAGCACGCTCTTATGTCGGCTTCCCAGATCCATTGCGGCGAGTATCCCTTGGAGAGGGACACGAAGCATTGACCGATGGCATCGGCGACCGAACGTTTCTTGCGAAACCCGTACGAGTTCGGATCGGCCAACGTCTCGGCGACGGGGTCCAGAGCCAGTGCGTAAAGTGCCTGCATGGCCCGGTCCTTCATCGTCGGGATACCCAGCGGTCGCATCTTGCCGTTAGATTTGGGGACATAGGTCCGGCGCAGCGGTTGGGGGCGATACCCCCGATGCTTCAGCGAACGGACCGCGTTCATCCTGCGCCGGGGCGTTCTCCAGAGTATTCCGTCGACTCCCGGCGTATTCTTGCCTTTGTTGGTAACAACTCGTCGTACGGCCCAGAGTTTCGCCGCATTCGAGTGGGTCAGCAGATGTTGCAGGGCGGCTACCTTGCCCCATCGCTTTTCCCTTACTGCCTTCGCGATACGCACTTGCAGCCGATAGACCTGTTTATGGATCTGGGCCCAGTCGATGCTGTCCCATTCCGGCAAGCAGGCTGAAGGTGCACCAGCAACCTGCGTTGCCGTCATTTGCCTTCCTCCACTGTATCGGTTCTCCAAACTATCTCACGACGGAGCACCCGCCGGACGTGGGCTCCCTTTCGGGCCGGGTGATCTCGGCCATTTTCCCGCCTCAACCCGTATCCGCCCCATTACAGGGCGGCCTTCGCTTCTTCCGACATCCCAAGCCCGCACTTCCGACAGCGTGTCTTTGCGCCTGCCGCCGGTCCGAAAGCACCGACGGCGGAGAGTACGGGGTTGCCACGTTCCACACTATTGACGATTAAACGAGTGATTTAGGTCTGCCCTGTACGCCGGCAGCACAACATCCCCGTAGGGCCACCGTTAGAAACCCCACCCTGGCTGCTTACCTTTTGGTCCAAGCCTGTCAGCCTCTTTGGCTTGCCCACAAATTACGACGCCAACGGACATTCACATCTGTTGACCATATCACTCGGGACCCTAGCCCTCACCCGGCTTGAGGCTGCCCGGAGGGCGTTCACCTCGCGGCTTCCGCCCCTCCCAACCAGGTTGGAATTCGGTACATTGTCCGGAAGGCTTCGCAGCCCATGAAGACAGCATGGCACCACGCTTCCGTAGGGTACCCGTGGGGGAACACGGGGTCTGGTCAGAGGGTGGAAATCTCTGCCAGACAGTCAATTAATGCGACTTCGTGTCGCAGTAACG
>JAQYWA010000489.1 GCA_030145265.1 Desulfuromonas sp.
GCAATGAATTTTCCCCTCCTGGCAGCGATCTTCATGATCGGCATGAGCGCCTGGCTTCCGACCAGTGCGTTCGCTGCCAACCCGTCCGATACCGCCCACCAGCATCATCACCCAATAGCCGCCGAAAGAGGCCCCACCGAGGTGGGGCTCAATGAACGACTGGGACAAAAAATCCCGCTGGATCTATCGTTTCGCGACGAGCAGGGCCAGAGCGTCACCCTGCGAGAGCTGATCACCGGGCCGACCATCATCGCCCCGGTCTACTACCGGTGTCCGAACGTCTGCAATTTTCTCCAGGGGGGCCTGGCCCGGGCGCTGCCGAAGCTGAAACTGAAACCGCTGGAGCAATACCGGGTGCTTTCGATCAGCTTCGATGAAACCGAAACCCCGCAGCTTGCTGAGGGCAGCAAGCGCAACTACTTCGCCGCCATGACCAGCAGCTATCCCGAGGACGCCTGGCGCTTTCTGACCGGCACCCGGCACGATATCCTGCGCCTCACCGACGCGGCGGGATACCACTTCCAGCGCCAGGGACAGGATTTCATCCACCCGGTGGTCATTTTCGTGGTGGCCGGCGACGGCACCATCGTCCGCTACCTGCACGGCACCAGCTTTCTGCCGATGGACCTCAGCCTCGCCCTGGTCGAGGCCTCCGAAGGGCGCATCGGCGCCACCATCCGCAAAATGGCAACCTTCTGCTTCAGCTACGACCCGCAGAAAAAGACCTACGTCTTCAACCTGTTGCGGGTCGCCGCCACGGTCACCATCATCACCGCCGCGGCCTTTCTGACCTTTCTCATCGTCACCGGCCGCAAGCGCCGCAAGAGGTAGCCAGGCATGACTCAGCAGACGACTGCAACCGCCGGCTCACGGGGTTTTCTGGCCGAAGGCGGCAAGTACCCCGGCATTCGGGGCTGGATCTTTTCCACCGACCATAAACGGATCGGCCTGCTCTACCTGTACGCCGTGCTCAGTTTTTTTCTGGTCGGAGCGACCCTCGGCGTCATCATCCGTCTTGAGCTGATCGCCCCGGGAGAAACCATCGTTTCGCCCCAGGCCTACAACGCCCTGTTCACCGTGCATGGCGTGATCATGATCTTCCTCTTCATCATCCCCGGGATTCCCGCCATTTTCGGCAATATTTTCCTGCCGATTCACATCGGCGCCAACGACGTCTCCTTCCCCCGCCTCAACTTGTTTTCCTGGTGGCTCTACATGAGCGCCGCGCTGATCATCCTGGCCTCCCTCTTTACCGGCGGTGGGCCGCCCGACACCGGCTGGACCTTCTACGTCCCCTTCAGCGCCGAAACCACCACCAACGTGCCGATGGCGGTCTTCGGCGTCTTTATCCTCGGTTTTTCCTCCATCCTGACCGGGATCAACTTCGTCACCACGGTGCACCGGCTGCGCGCCCCCGGAGTCCGCTGGGGACGACTGACGCTCTTCGTCTGGTCCCTCTACGCCACCGCCTGGGTGCAGATCCTCGCCACCCCGATGCTTGCCATCACCCTGGTGCTGCTCCTTCTCGAACGCCTGCTCGGCGCCGGTCTGTTCGACCCCGCCAGCGGCGGCGACCCGATCATGTTCCAGCACCTGTTCTGGATCTACTCCCACCCGGCGGTCTACATCATGATCCTGCCGGCCATGGGCATCGTCACCGAAATCATCCCGGTCTTCGCCCGCAAGCCGGTCTTCGGCTAC
>JAQYWA010000490.1 GCA_030145265.1 Desulfuromonas sp.
GTCGAGACTTTCGGCATCGATGGTGCCGCAACGCGAAAAGATGATGCGCTGCTGCTTGTCGAGGAACTTGGTGTAATAGGGTCCGGCCACCTTCTTCTCGATCGGTTCATTACCCAATACATGCTGCTCGACGATCTGCGGAACCATTTCGACCGTACAGAAGTCATAGGTGACGGCGGTCTGGCCGGGCATCACTACGTCAACCAGCACGTCGTTGGCACACAGGCCACGACAACCGGTGCCGACTACGTCACACCGTTTGCCGACCTTGGCTTCAACGCCCTGCTTGGCGAATTCCGCCTCGAAGGCGTCGGAGATCTCCTGCGCACCGGAGGCCAGCCCCCCCGTTCCCGTACAGATTAGGATTTTTATCGCTTCTGCTTTTGCGGCCATATCTATTTCATCCCCACTCGTTGAATGGTTTTAAGTCCCGGGAACCTTAGTCCATCGCCTGGTATTTTTGGATGACCTCGTCCATTTTCTGCACGGTCAAACTGCCGTAGGTAGCATCGTTAACCATGATAACCGGAGCCATCCCGCAGGCCCCGATGCAGGCCACGTATTCGGCGGTGAACTTGAGGTCTTCCGTCGTTTCAGCATGCCCGATCCCCAGCCGCTCGGTCAAGGTTTCGGCAATCCGACCGGCTCCCTTGACGTGGCAAGCCGTACCCATGCAGACACGGACAATGTACTTACCACGCGGTTCGAGATGAAACTGAGCGTAAAAGGTCAGAACTCCGTAAATCTGACTCGCATAAACATTCAGACGCTCAGCCACCAGATGGACCGTTGGTTCCGGAATGTATCCATAATGCTCCTGGATCGCCTGAAGGACCGGCATCAGCGCCCCCTTCATATCCAGGTACTTGTCGATGACCGCGTTTGCTCCGGCCAGATCAATCTCTTCTTCTGTAACGTCCTGCGCGACTTCGCTCATGGCGATACCCCTTTCGTCTCCGGATCCGCTACCTGTCAATTTCCCCGAGGACGATGTCCAGGGTACCAATAACGGCAACCACATCGGCAATCAAACGCCCCTCGACCATCTGAGGCAATGCCTGCAGGTTGACGAAAGAAGCCGGGCGAATTTTCATGCGGTACGGATTGGGCGAGCCGTCTGATACAATATAGAAACCAACCTCACCCTTGGGATTCTCAACCCCTTGATAAATTTCACCGACTTCAGGCTTGGGCCCTTCACTGATGATTTTGAAGTGATGGATCAAACCCTCAATGGTATTGACGGTGTTCTGCTTGGGAGGTAGGCAGATTTTCGGGCAGTCAGCGAGAACCGGGCCGGGCTTCAACTTGTCGAGGGCCTGATGGATAATCTTACAGGATTCGCGCATTTCCAAAAGGCGCACCTTATAGCGAGCCCAGGTATCACAGCCATCATCGACATGCACCTTGAAGTCGTAATCTTCGTATCCACAGTAAGGATCATCGCGACGGAGGTCCCAATCAACCCCCGAGCCGCGCATCGAAGGACCGGTCAAGCCGATATCGAGGGCATCTTCGCCACTGATCTCACCAACGCCCATGATACGTTTCTGCCAGATTTTGTTGCCAGTCAGCAGCCCTTCATAGGTATCGATATGACCAGGCATCATATTGGCGAAGTCGCGGAGGTCCTTCTCAAACCCGTCCGGCAGATCAGCGGAAAGGCCACCGACGCGGAAGTAGTTGGAGGTCATCCG
>JAQYWA010000491.1 GCA_030145265.1 Desulfuromonas sp.
ACAATCCAGCGATCTGCATCTGAAGGACCTCGGAGAGAAGCTGAAACGAGATCTTTCTGGTCTCAGCCAAGCCGCCAGACGAATTGAACTCCGAGCCGTTGGGGACGCGGGGTTGAGGGAGGCCCTTGATTTGCTGAAGAAAAGTGTTCTCAAGTCTGTTAGTCAAGCCTGACCCTATCACTCTGCAATTTTGGGCAACTACGAATATAACGTGTGTGAAGAAAGCCCCCTCTGCTTCCCGTCGGGGGCGAAAACGGGCCCATAGAGAGGTGTCTCTTCTCGCAACAAGACCTGTCACCGGTCCTGCTCCTGGTCAGGGATCAGTCCGAGCTTGCGCGCCCTGGCCTGCCAGTTCTCGCGGGCCAGCCGCTGCATGTCTTCCACCGTATCGAGCTCATCGACGATCTCGATCCCCAGCAGGGTCTCCATCAGGTCCTCGATGGTGACGATCCCCTCGAAACCGCCGAACTCGTCGACCACCATGGCGATGTGCTCGTTCTGCCCGAGGAGCGAATCAAAGAGGGAGATCAGCGGGGTGTACTCGTAGACCACCGCGATGGTGCGGGCCAGGTCCTTGAGCGGCCGCTCGAGGCGCCGACCGATGATCTCGCGCTGCAGCTCGTCCTTGCGCACGAAGCCGGTGATCTGGTCGATGCTTTCCCGGTAGACTGGAATCCGGGTGAAGGGGGAGTCAAGGCCCTGCTCCAGGTAGCCGCCCACGGTCAGATCCTCGGGGAGGGCGGTCACCACCGTGCGCGGGGTCATGATGCTGTTGACGTAGATGTGGTTGAAACGCATCAGGTTCTTGATGATGCGCGATTCGTCCTCGTGAAGGACCCCTTCCCTGACGCCAATGGTGGAGATGGCGCTGAGATCGGCGCGACTGTAGACGCTTTCGTCACCGGGCTTTCGCAGCATTCTGGTGAGTAGCTGGCTGACTACGACTAAGGGGTAAAGGAGCAGGATCATCCCCCGGATCAGTCGGGCGGAGACCGGGGCCAGCGGCTTCCAATAGGTGGCGCCGAGGGTCTTGGGAATGATCTCGGAAAAGATCAGGATCGCCAGGGTCAGCAGCCCCGACACCAGGGAGAGGTATTCATCCCCCCACAGCCGCTGGGCCTGGGCGCCGACCCCGGCGGCGCCAATGGTGTGGGCGAAGGTGTTGAGGGTCAGAATCGCCGCCAGCGGCCGGTCGATGTTGTCCTTGAGGCCGGTAAGGATGCGGGCGGTGTGGGGCGCCTCCTTTTCCTTGACCGCGATGTAGGCGGGAGAGATGCTCAGCAGCACGGCTTCGAGTATCGAGCACAAAAAGGAGAAGAAGATGGCGATGAACAGATAGAGGATCAGCGTCGGCATAGTGGGCTCCCCTCACCGTCGAGGCTTCCATTGTTAAGCAATCATACCATGCGCTCCAAAAACCTTTTGGGGTCGCGTCTACACATTTCACTTTTTGGAATGTGTAGACGCGACCCCTTTATCTGCACGCGCCCTGAAGGCAGTCTCCTCTATAGTTTAAAGCCTCCCCTCCCCAGGTCAAACCTAGGAAAACGAAGGCCCACATCCACTTGGGAGGCGGGCCTTTTTAGGATAAGGAATAATCGGGGGGTGAGCTTCATGGAATTGTGCTATCCCACTTGAAACGCAGAAAATCATGGATGTCTTACTTTTTCTCTCATAATCATCTTATCAACTTGGA
>JAQYWA010000492.1 GCA_030145265.1 Desulfuromonas sp.
AAGCGAGGAAAGGAGTTCCGGCTCGCTGATCAGGCGTTCGGCGGCAGACAAAAAGCCGGCGAGATCAGAATAAAGCAGGCCGTTGCTACCGGGTTCGATGACCGCGGCATTGCCGGGGATGTCACGGGCCAGCACCGCCCGCCCAAGCACAAACGCTTCGAGCAAGGCGTTGGGCAGCCCCTCGGATACCGAGTTATTGAGGACAACCTCGGCCTGGCGCAGGGCGGCGGGCATCGCCTCGGCGGGGATGATGCCGAGATACGAGGCCCAGGGGCGTTCGGCCAGGGCAGCCTGAAAACGCCGGTTGTACTCGGCATCGAGAACCGGACCGCAGAAGGCGAGGTGGAAATCGTCGCGCCTACGGGCCAGCGCATCGAACAGAAACAGCAGTTCGAGTACCCCCTTGACCGGCCTGATGCTGGCCGGGCACAGGAACAGAAAACGCTCCTCGGGGATGGCGTGAAGCTGGCGCAGGACATAAGGCGCCTCGCCCAGCTCGATGCCGGGAGTCAGAAAGTGCAGCCGGGCGGCCAGGTCAGGACGATCCCGGCGCAAAGCGTCGGCGGTCAGCGGATTCTGGGTCACTACCGCCGACGCCTGCCGAAGCACCTCATCAATCAGCGGCCCCTGCTCGGGGTCGGCCATCCCGTGATGGACATCGGTGCCGGTGAGCAACACCAGAAACGGCAGCGGATGCCGCCGGGCCACCTCCAGCCAGGGACGGCCGCTACGGTAGGCGTGCAGCAACACGACCAGATCCGGGGCGAAAGCGACCACCGCCTGCGCAAGTACAGACGGATCGAGCGAGGTGCTGCACAAAGTCACGCCATGGCCATGACTCTCCAGCCCGTGCTGAAACCGACGGCCGGTGACCCAGTTGCCGGTCGCTTGGTCCTGGCTGGGGATAACGATCAGGATGCGCATGCGCAGGCTCCGAAAGTGGTCAAGCGGATGCCCCGGGCGGCGACCCGGCGGCGGATGGCCGCATCAACCAGCGCCTGCATCTCGCGCTCCCGCTCCGGACCGGAAAAGGGGAGTTCGGGATCGACAAAACCGGGATGGATCATCAGCTCCCAGGTCCCCGGGGGAATCCGGTCGAGCAATTCGACCAGAACCCGGCGATCGAGCCGGTCGAGGCAAGTCATCCCCCACAGCCCTTGCGGGGCGAACAGCCCGGAGTTAGCCAACAGCGCGGCAACGGCCGGCGCCAGCTGCCGGTACAGGGCCAATTCATCTCCCAACGGTGGTGGCGGATCGTATTGCGGCGCCTCGGCCGGCAACGGCAGACGCACCGCGGCGATGCCCTGCTGCCGGGCCAGTTCGATGAGCAAAGCGGAAACGGCGGGAAAGAGCATGAAATGCTGGTGGCTGTCGAGATGATCGGGAGCCAGGCCGGCCTGCCGCAGTCGATCGATTTGCGCTGCCAGCTCCCGCCGCACCCCGAGCAGATCCAGCTCGCCTTGCGCCAGAATGTTTCGCAGCCCCAACTTACCGGGGAAATTTCCCGCCGAATCGGTGAGCCCGGAGATAGCCCCGGTCAGCGCCCGCCCCTCGGAGAGGTTGAGATGCACTCCCAGCGACAGCTCAACCCGTCGAGACTCGCGAGCTGCCGCATCAAAGCTCGGGCCGTTAGCCAGCAACGAGGCACTGGTGACAATCCCCTGCTCGAAACAGCGAAAGATTCCCCGGTCGCGG
>JAQYWA010000493.1 GCA_030145265.1 Desulfuromonas sp.
CGAAAGCGCCATGGAACACCACTTTATCTTCTTTCCCGAGCGACCGCTGGTTGCCACCCCCGCCCTTTACGATCTGGCCTACGAAGAGGTCCACTTTGCCGCCGCCGACGGCACCCGCCTGCACGGCTGGTATCTCCCCGGCGATCCGAATCAGCCGCTGGTCCTGTTTTTTCACGGCAACGCCGGCAACATCTCGCACCGGCTCGACAACCTGCGGCTGCTGCACCGCCTCGGCCTGAACATCTTCATATTCGACTACCGCGGCTACGGCAGCAGTAACGGCAAAGCCAGCGAAGCGGGCACCTACAGCGACGCCAGGGGCGCCCTCGCCTGGCTGCAGGAGCGCGGCTGGTCGCGCCAACAGATCGTCTACTTCGGCCGCTCGCTGGGGGCGGCGGTAGCGGTGCAGCTGGCCCTCGAGCAACCGCCGGCCGGACTGGTCCTCGAAACCCCCTTTCCCTCCATCGCCGCCATGGGCCGCCACCACAACCCGATCCTCTACCTGGCCCTCGGCTGGCTGCTCGACGCCCGCTACGACAGTCTGGCCAAAATCGGGCGCATCCACACACCGCTGCTGATCTTTCAGGGCGACCGCGACCGCATCGTTCCCGAAGCCATGGCCCGTAAGCTCTTCGACCGCGCCAATGAGCCCAAGACCTGGCAGCTTATCCCTGGCGCCAACCACAACAACACCTACGATTCCGGCGGCGATAAATACTGGGCGGCGTGGTCCGAGTTTCTGCGACAGCATGTCCCGGCTCACTGACTTAACAAGCTCGAGACATAAAAAAGCCATCCTTGCCCTGGGGCAGGATGGCTGACAATCCACCGATCATATTTAATCGGATTTACAACCAAAACAAAGGTAACAACGCAAAGACGCAGAGTCGCAGAGAAGACCTAAGATAAGTCCTGTTTTGTATATGTTTTTCCCTGCGCCCTTGCGTCTCTGCGTTAAGACTAGCTTTTGATTTGTCTTGACCTTTGTTTTGGTTATAGAACTTTCTTTAATTGTTTATCCGAACGCCCTGATCATCTGCCCGGCGTTGCCGGTTCATCTTCACACAACTCGACCATGAACGTACTCCCGCCGCCCGGCGTCTCTTCCACCCAGGCACGGCCCCGGTAAAGCTGAGCGATCTTCTGCACGATGGCCAGACCGACCCCGGTCCCCTTGAGATGCTTGCCACTGGCCCCACGGAAGAAAACCTCGAAAATGCGACCACGTTCTTCGACCTGAATCCCCGGGCCATAATCCCGAACGAAATAGGTCACCTTCGTACCGTTACGTTCACCACCGACCTCGATGGCCCTGCCCGTCCCTCCCGCATAATGCAGCGCATTGCCGAGCAGGTTGAGAAAGACCTGCGACAGGAGCGTATCGGGAACCAGTATTTCTGGCAGGGTCACACAGCGGACCGAATCTTCGACACCCGTGTAAATTTCGGACAACTCAGCCAGCACGTCCTGCACAACCCTGTTGGTGTCCGTCGGTTCACCAGGACGCTCAAGCTTACCCACCTTGGCCAGGGTCAGCAGATCTTCCATAATAGCCAACATCTTACGACCACCTTTTTCGATCTCATTTAAGCAATCTTCTATTTGCTCATCGGATGTTCCCTTATAGTTGTCCTGCAAAAATTCAGAAAACCCGAGGATGGAAGTCAGCGGTGAACGCAGATCGTGGGAGACTGT
>JAQYWA010000494.1 GCA_030145265.1 Desulfuromonas sp.
AAGCGAGGAAAGGAGTTCCGGCTCGCTGATCAGGCGTTCGGCGGCAGACAAAAAGCCGGCGAGATCAGAATAAAGCAGGCCGTTGCTACCGGGTTCGATGACCGCGGCATTGCCGGGGATGTCACGGGCCAGCACCGCCCGCCCGAGCACGGCCGCTTCGAGCAGGGCGTTAGGCAGCCCCTCGGATACCGAGTTATTGAGGATAACCTCGGCTTGGCGCAGGGCGGCGGGGATCGCCTCGGCGGGGATGATGCCGAGATACGAGGCCCAGGGGCGTTCGGCCAGGGCAGCCTGAAAACGCCGGTTGTACTCGGCATCGAGAACCGGACCGCAGCAGGCGAGGTGAAAATCGTTGCGCCGGCGGGCCAGCGAATCGAACAGAAACAGCAGTTCGAGCACCCCCTTGACCGGCCTGATGCTGGCCGGGCAGAGGAACAGAAAACGCTCCTCGGGGATGGCGTGAAGCTGGCGCAGGGCATAAGGCACCTCGCCCAGCTCGATGCCAGGGGGCAGATAGTGCAGCCTAGCGGCCAGGTCAGGACGATCCCGGCGCAAAGCGTCGGCGGTCAGCGGATTCTGGGTCACTACCGCCGACGCCTGCCGGAGCACCTCGTCAATCAGCGGCCCCTGCTCAGGATCGGCCATCCCGTGATGGACATCGGTGCCGGTCAGCAACACCAGAAACGGCAGCGGATGCCGCCGGGCCACTTCCAGCCAGGGACGACCGGTCCGGTAAGCGTGCAGCAGCACGACCAGGTCCGGGGCAAAAGCGGCCACCGTCTGCTCCAGGCCTGCCGAGTCGAGCGGGGTGTCGCACAGGGCCACGGCATGGCCATGACTCTCCAGCCCGTGCTGAAACCGACGGCCAGTGACCCAGTTGCCGGTCGCCCGATCCTGGCTGGGGATAGCGATCAGGATGCGCATGCGCAGTCTCCGAAAGTAGTCAGGCGGATGTCCCGGGCGGCGACCCGGCGGCGGATGGCCGCATCGACCAGCGCCTGCATCTCGCGCTCCCGCTCCGGCCCGGAAAACGGACGTTCGGGATCAACGAAACCGGGGTGGATCATCAGCTCCCAAGTCCCCGGAGGAATCCGGTCGAGCAGTTCGACCAGAACCCGACGATCAAGCCGGTCGAGGCAGGTCATCCCCCACAGCCCCTGCGGGGCGAACAGCCCGAATTCGGCCACCATTGCGGCTAAGGCCGGCGCCAGCTTACGATAGAGGGCCAGTTCGTCCCCCAGCGGCGGGGGCGGATCGTGTTGCGGCGCCTCGGCCGGCAGCGGCAGGCGCACCGCGGCGATGCCCTGCTGCCGGGCCAGTTCGATGATCAGCGCGGAGACGGCGGAAAAGAGCATGAAATGCTGGTGGGTGTCGAGATGATCGGGAGCCAAGCCGGCCTGCCGCAGCCGATCGATCTGAGCTGCCAGCTCCCGCCGCACCCCGGCCAGGTCCAGCTCGCCTTGCGCCAGAATGTTTCGCAGCCCCAACTTACCGGGGAAATTTCCCGCCGAATCGGTGAGCCCGGAGATAGCCCCGGTCAGCGCCCGCCCTTCGGAGAGGTTGAGATGCACTCCCAGCGACAGCTCAACCCGTCGAGACTCGCGAGCTGCCGCATCAAAGCTCGGGCCGTTAGCCAGCAACGAGGCACTGGTGACAATCCCCTGCTCGAAACAGCGAAAGATTCCCCGGTCGCGG
>JAQYWA010000495.1 GCA_030145265.1 Desulfuromonas sp.
CTGCTGCCGCTCCCCGAAGGGAAGAAGACCATGCTGGTGCTGTTCGATTCCATCGACGGCGCAGCCCAGGCGGTATCCAGCATCGTGCGCAATAAAATCATCCCCACTACCCTCGAGTTCATGGACGGCCGCACCCTCGACTGCGTACGCCAGGCCACCAGTTTGCAGGTGCCCGAGGCGGCCCAGGCGGTGCTGATCATCGAGGTCGACGGCGATCTCGAGTTTCTCGACAAGCAGGCCCGCAAGATTGCCGACATCATCCAGCCGCTCGGCGTGGTCGAGACCCGCATCGCCGAAACCCACCAGGAAAGCGAGGCGATCTGGCAGATCCGCCGCTCGGTGTCGGCCAGTCTGCGCAAGGTCAATCCCGACAAGTTCAACGAGGATATCTGCGTGCCGCGCTCCAAGGTTCCCGAGATGATCCGCAAGATCGATGGCATCGCCGAGCGCTACGACATCCCCATCGTCAACTTCGGCCATGCCGGCGACGGCAACATCCACGTCAACATCATGATCGACAAGAAGGTCTCCGGTGAGCAGGAAAAGGCGGAAAAGGCTATCGAAGAGGTGTTCAAGGGGGCGCTGGCACTCGGCGGGACCATGAGTGGCGAGCACGGTGTCGGCATCGCCAAGGCGCCCTACATTCCCCTGGAAATTACCGAGCAGACGGCCACCTACATGAAGACCATCAAGAAGGCCCTCGACCCGAATAACATTCTCAACCCCGGGAAGATTTTCCTCGACAACTGATTCACTGCTTTGCCACAGAGACACGGAGACACCGAGGACTGCAAAACAAAGGTCAGTTTTATTTATTCGGTGTTAACGGAGATTGAATTCTCCATGTCTCTGCGTCTCTAGTGAGCGAAGCGAACGACTGGCAGACCTAAATTATGACCAAGCTGAAAGAACTGGAAGACTATCGCGAAGAGATCGAACAGTGCGTCAAGTGCGGCGCCTGCCGTGCCCATTGTCCGGTGTTTGGCGCCGAGAAGCACGAAGGGCGGGTCGCCCGCGGCAAGGTGGCGCTGGCCAGCGCCCTGCTCGATGGAGAGATCGGTCTCGAGGAGAAGGTGCTCGAGGACATGAGCCAGTGTCTGCTCTGCGGCAGCTGCTGCGCACAGTGCCCCAACAAGGTGCCGACCGAGGAGATCGTCGCCGCCGCTAGACGGCGTATTGCCGAGCAGCGCGGGCTTTCCAGTTTCGGCAAGGGGGTGGCCGCGATCCTGGGCCGGCCGAAGCTGATGAATATGCTGGCCAAGACCGGCGGCGCCCTGTCGGCGCTGCTGTTCAAGAAGGTGCCGGAAAACAGCGGTCTGCGCCTGCGCTTTCCCGCCCCCTACATCGATGCCGAGCGCACCTTGCCGCCGATTGCCGCCAAGCCCTTTCGTGAGCGGGTGTCGGAGCGGATCCCGGGTAAAGAAGGGGCGCCGACGGTGGCCTTTTTCACCGGTTGCGGTATCAACTACATGTACCCGGCGGTAGGCGATGCTTTTCTCAAGATTCTGAAGTTTCTCGGGGTGACGGTGATCATCCCCAAGGACCAGGCCTGCTGCGGCCTGCCGGCGGTCAGCGCCGGCGCCGGAGGGACGGTGGAGGAGCTGGCGGCGCAGAACCTGGCGGCCCTGAATCGCACCCCGGTCGATTACGTGGTGACCGCCTGCGCTTCCTGCAATGCCGGCATCGGCAAGGT
>JAQYWA010000496.1 GCA_030145265.1 Desulfuromonas sp.
CTGCCGCTTGGCGAGGTGGATGAGCGGCTGGTGGAATTCAAACGCAGGGTGTCGCTGGAAACAACGCTGATCACTTATTGCAGTGGCTTTGGCTGCCCCGACTCCTTTGATGTCGGCGTGCGCCTGCTCGAAGAGGGCTATGCCGATGTGCGCGTCTACGAGGGCGGTTTCCCCGAATGGCGGGATGCCGGTCTGGCGATAGAAAAGGGGGCTCCGTGAGCCGCTCCGGATTTTATCTTTATCACATCTGCCGGCTGGTGCTCGGTGGCCTGTTTCTCTACTCCGGCGGCATTAAGGCCAACAGCGTGGTCGACTTTGCCCGCGATGTGGCCAATTACCAGCTGCTCCCCTATGCCTGGAACTACCTGGTGGCCGCGACTCTCCCTTACGTGGAGGCGGTGGCTGGCCTGCTGCTGGTCATCAATCGCAAGGTGCGGCCGGCCGCCCTGCTGCTGGCGCTGCTGACTTTTGCATTCATGGTGGCGCTGTCGACGGTGGTGGCTCGCGGCATGGATATCGACTGTGGCTGCTTCAACCCGGGCCAGGGGCATACCAGCGCTACCATGGCCCTTTTGCGTGACCTCGGCATCCTGCTGCTGGCCCTGTTGACCCTGCGGTTGCGCAGTCGCATGTTTTCTCGATAGATGGATCTGCTTTTACTCAACCCGCCTGCGGCCAAGGCTGGCGAGCCGCCGCTGGGAATGGCCGTGCTCCTTGGCTACCTGCGCTCCCGCGGTTTGCATGTCGAAGCCATCGACGCCAACCTTGACGCCTGTCTGTACCTGCTCGATGAAGAGCGCCTACGCCAGGCTGCCGGACCGGCCCCGTCGACGGCCCTGCGCCGGGCGCTCAACCACGCGTCCCGGTCCCTGCAGTTTCTCCGTTCCCCCGCAGCTTCCCGAAGCTTTTCCCGCTACCAGACCGCCGTCCACCATCTCAACCGAGCCCTCGAAGTGTACGCCGGTTCCGCAGGGCGGGAGCGCTTGACCCTCGGCGATTATACCCACGACGGGGTGTCGGAATTTGTGCCGGCCGATCTCGAACGGGTGACTCGGGGCGAAGTCGGAACCCTGTTTGATGACTACTTCCAGCAACAGTTGCTGCCGCAGGTGCGGAAGCTTGCGCCGAAGGTGGTGTCGATTTCGGTGAATTACCGGCACCAGGTCCTGCCGGCCATCGCCCTGGCCGGTCTGCTGCGCCGCCATTGCCCTGAGCTGCCCCTGGTTGGCGGGGGGGGAATGTTCAGCTCCTGGCGTTCGACGCTCAAACAGCAGGATTTGCGCTTTTCCCCTTTTTCCCACGTGGTGTTCGGTCCCGGTGAAGCCTCGCTGGCGGCGCTGGCAAAAGGGGCCGCGCCGGCGGAGTATTTTCTCGAAGATCCTTCCGTCGTCGGCTTCGAGCCCGATTTCAGCTTTGCCTCTCCGGGCGATTATCTGTCGCCGCTGCCGATTCTGCCGGTCAGCGCCTCGCGGGGGTGTTACTGGCGCCGCTGCCTGTTTTGTCCCGAAGCCGCTTCGCCGACCCATCCTTATGCCGGCAGCGCACCCGGCGCTTTCGTCGAAATGCTGACGACCCTGGCCGAGCGCTACGGCGTGCGTCATTTCCACTTGACCGACAACGCGGTGCCGATCCATGTGCTGCGGGAGTTGGCGGCCCAGCGGGAGGCGCTGGCGGGGATCGGCTGGCACGGCTT
>JAQYWA010000076.1 GCA_030145265.1 Desulfuromonas sp.
CCTTGACTTATCCCGCCATTTTGATAGCTTACATGACTTGATTTTTCCCCGCGGGAGGACCGTTATGGACTATAAAGACACCCTGAATCTGCCTGTCACCGATTTCCCCATGCGCGGCAATCTGCCCAAGCGTGAGCCGGAAATTCTCCAACTGTGGGAGCAGATGGGGCTTTACCAAAAAATGGAGGAAGCCGGCAAAGGGCGCCCCTCTTTCATCCTTCACGACGGCCCTCCTTACGCCAACGGCCATACCCACATCGGCCACGCCCTCAACAAGATCCTCAAGGACATCGTCCTTAAAAGCCGTCGCATGCAGGGGAACTATGTCCCCTATATTCCAGGCTGGGACTGCCACGGGCTGCCAATCGAGCTGATGGTCGACAAGAAGCTGGGCAAGAAGAAGCGCGACATGACCAAGGCGGAAATTCGCCTCGAATGTCGTTCTTACGCCAAGGAATGGGTCGACATCCAGAGCGAAGAGTTCAAGCGCCTCGGCATTCTCGGCGACTGGGACAACCCCTACCTGACCATGCACACCAGCTACGAGGCCGCCACCGCCAGAGAGCTGGCCCGCTTTGCCGAAAGGGGCGGCCTGTACAAGGGCAAAAAACCGATCCACTGGTGTTCCTCCTGCGTTACCGCCCTGGCCGAAGCCGAGGTCGAGTACGCGGACCACACCTCCCCCTCGATCTACGTCAAGTTCCCGTTTGCCGGAGAGCTCCCCGCCGAGGCGGCCGCGCTGGCGGGCAAAAAGGTCTCCTTCGTCATCTGGACCACCACGCCCTGGACCATTCCCGCCAACCTCGGAATCTGCCTCAACCCCGAGCTAACCTATGTGGCGGTCGAAGCGGGAGAGGATGTGCTGGTGATGGCCGAGGGGCTTTACGAATCGGTCATGAAAACGCTCGAGATCAAAGACTACCAGGTGCTGGCCAGCTTCCCCTCAGCGCCCTTCGAGAACAAGGTCTGCCGGCATCCCTTTTACAACCGCGACTCACTGATCATCCTCGGCGACCACGTCACCCTCGAAGCCGGTACCGGCTGCGTTCACACCGCCCCGGGCCACGGCCAGGAAGACTACGTGGTTGGCCTCAAGTACGGCCTCGAAATCTACAACCCGGTCAACGACTACGGCAAATACCGCGAGGATGTCGAATTCTTCGGCGGCATGAAAATCACCGACGCCAATGCCGAGGTCTGCGCCAAGATGACCGAGGTCGGCGCACTGCTGAAAGAATCGAAGGTTTCCCACAGCTACCCGCACTGCTGGCGCTGCAAGAAACCGGTAATTTTCCGCGCCACCGAGCAGTGGTTCATCTCCTTGGAAGCCAACGACCTGCGCAAAAAATCGCTGGAGCAGATCAAAGCGACCCAGTGGATTCCGGCCTGGGGCCAGAACCGTATCTACAGCATGGTCGAGAACCGCCCCGACTGGTGCATCAGCCGCCAGCGCAGCTGGGGCGTTCCCATTACCGCCTTCTACTGCGAGAAATGCGGCGAGGCCCTAGCCGACGGCAAAACCATGCATCACATCGCTGACCTGTTCGAAGACCACGGCAGCGACATCTGGTATGAGAAAGAAGCGTCGGAGCTCCTCCCCGAGGGATCGGCATGCCCCGCCTGCGGGCACGGCACGTTCACCAAAGAGATGGATATTCTCGACGTCTGGTTCGACTCCGGGGTCTCCCACGCTGCGGTCGTCGAGCAGCGCGACAACCTCAAGAGCCCGGCCGACCTCTACCTCGAGGGGAGCGATCAGCACCGCGGATGGTTCCATTCGAGCCTGCTCGCCTCGGTGGGAACCCGCGACGTCGCCCCCTACAAGGCGGTACTTACCCACGGCTTCGTCGTCGACGGCAAGGGCAAGAAGATGTCCAAATCGGTCGGCAACGTGGTCGCCCCGGAAGAGGTCATCAAAAAATACGGCGTCGAGATACTGCGCCTCTGGGTCGCCGCCCAGGACTACCGCGACGACATCCGCATCAGCCAGGAAATTTTGCAGCGCCTGTCCGACGCCTACCGGCGCATCCGCAACACCGCCCGCTATATCCTCGGCAACCTGCACGGCTTCGATCCGGCCACCGACCTGGTAGCCGACGGAGAGCTGGTGGAAATCGACCGCTGGGCCCTCTCGCGCCTCGAACGCCTGGTCGAACGAGTGGAGAAGTCGTACGACGACTACGAGTTCCACGTCCTCTACCACGCGGTACACAACTTCTGCAGCGTCGACATGAGTTCTTTCTACCTCGACGTGCTCAAGGACCGTCTCTACACCGCCCGAGACGGCAGCCTGGCCCGCCGCAGCGCCCAGACGGCCATGTACCGAATCCTCGACGCCCTGACCCGGTTGATCGCCCCGGTCCTCTCCTTTACCGCCGAGGACATCTGGGCCCACCTCCCCGGTGAGCGCGAAGAGAGCGTGCACCTGGCCAGTGTTCCCTGTTTCGAAACCAGCCTGCTCGACGCCGAGCTAGAAGCGCGCTACGAAAAGCTGCTGATGGTGCGTTCCGACGTTTCCAAGGCCCTTGAACTGGCCCGCGCAACCAAACTGATCGGCCATTCCCTTGACGCCAGGGTCCTGGTCGAGGCGCCTGCCGGCGAATGGAAAGAGCTTCTCGAACAGTACCGTGACGAGCTTGCCACCCTCTTCATCGTCTCCCAGGCCGAACTCGCCGAAGGCCTCGACGATGCCGTTGCCGGCGAGGAAATCCCGGAATTAAAGATCCGCGTTGAAAAGGCCCAGGGGGAGAAATGCGAGCGCTGCTGGAACTACGCCACCAGCGTCGGCAGCGACAACGATCACCCCGGCATCTGCCATAGCTGCAGTGACGCCCTGGCGTAAAATCCTAAACCATGAGGCGTGAAGCGTGAGGGGGGAGGCGTATAACTATTTGGCCTCCCCCTTACTCCTTACACCTCACTCCTCACAGGAGTGATCGTGCCATTTCGCTACCGACTACTGCTGATCGTCTCTCTCGTTGTGCTGGCGTTTGACCAGGCGACCAAGCTTTACATCGACAACCGGTTCGCCCTTTACGAGTCGGTGACGGTTTTCGAAAACTTTTTTCACATTACCTACGTACGCAACAAGGGAGCCGCCTTCGGCATCCTGGCCGACAACGCCTTTCGGGTCCCCTTTTTCATCACCGTGGCCAGCATCGCCGCCATCGGCATTTTCTGGTACCTGCACAAGCTTGGAGATGGACAGAAGCTGCACGTGCTGGCCCTGTCCCTGATCTTTTCCGGGGCGGTTGGCAACCTGATCGACCGCATCCGCCTCGGCGAGGTGATCGACTTTCTCGACGCACACTGGTACCAGCACCACTGGCCCGCATTCAACGTGGCCGACTCAGCCATCTGTGTCGGCGTCGGACTGCTGCTGCTCGACACCTGGCGACAGGAGTCGACAAAGAAAAAAGCCACCTGAGCCGCATTTCCATCATTTAAGCAAACAAGCCGCCCCGTTATCGGGGCGGCTTTTGTCGTTTTGGGCGGGGAAAACTCAGAAGACCTGGCTGTTGATGCGGGCAATAAGGGAATGAGCCGGCTGAAAATCGGGCTGGATGGTCAGTGCGCTTTCGCAGTCGGCCAGGGCCTGGGTGTGAAGCTGCATGGCGTAGCAGGTCTGGGCCCGGCCCCAGTAACCATCGACCTGGGAGGGGTTGATGGCCAGCGAGCGATCGTAATCGGTAAGGGATTTATCGAGAGACTTCATCACTCGAAAGGCCAGCGCCCGGTTGTTGTAACACCGCACGTTACTGCCATCGAAAAATATCGCACGGGAAAAATCCCGGATCGCCTGAGTATAGTCCGACAGCCCGAAATGGGCCATCCCCCGGTGATTGTAAACCAGGGACCGAACCGATTCGGCCAGCTTGAGCCGCAAGATGTGACTATTGAGCTCGACGGCCCGTTCGAGGTCGCCGCGGCTATGAGCATCGAGGGAATCGAGCATCAGTTTTTCGAGCTTGCGCTGGCCGGTGAGGGAGGTCAGTTCCAGCGGGATTTCCCCGGCGGCCAGAACGCTCGGGCAAAGGTTGCCGCAATGACTTTCGCCAAAGTTGGCATCCAGGCTTTGCCGGCGCTTGCGATCGCGTGCGCGAATGTCTCTCTGGTAATCGCGGATTTCTTGAAAAATAAGGTCCGACAGGTTCAGGGTGGCATTGAGCGATGCCAGCTTACGCTTGATCGAGTCGTTCGGCAGCGAAATATCCGACTTGTAGATCAGCTCATGCTCGACCTCGGCCCAGGCATCCTGAAGGATGGTACGCAGCTGGATCTCGCAGACCCGCGCCGAGTGGGGCAGCACCTCATCCAGTTGGGCCGGATCAAGGCGGATCAGTAGATGCACCGAGTCGTAGCCGAACTCCCGGAACGAATGCCGAGCCCCCTTCCATTCGAGTTCGACCACGTTGAACTCTTTGGCCAGCAACCGCTCGATGGTTTCTATATCTTCGAGAAACGGGCAGACGATACGGATACCGAGCAGGTCGGTCACTTCGAAGCCCGCGTCGTTCCCTTCATCAAGCTGTCGGCTCTGGCGCAGCAGCTTGTCGAAGTAGGCTTCAAACCGTTTGACCCGGTACTTGATGGTGGGGGTGTAGCCGTTGCCTTCGAGCTGACGGCGGATTTCGCTGACCAGGTTCTGCAGGGTGATTTCATAGGCCGGACGCAGGGTTTCGTAGGACGTTTTGTACATACCCCGTTCGGCGATGCCGCAGACCCGTATCTTTTCCGGCCGAATGTCTTTTTTCATCAATTCAAGCTACCTTTCCGGTAGGGAAAAATAAAAAGTGGCACCGTTGTTTTCCTCGCCTTCGGCCCAGACCTCGCCGCCGTGGCGGTCGATGATCCGCTTGACGATGGCCAGTCCAACCCCCGTCCCGGCGAATTCTTCATCCCGATGCAGGCGCTGAAAGACGCCGAACAGCTTGTCGGCATATTCCGGGTTGAAGCCGACACCGTTATCCCGGACAAAGTAGACCTTGCGGCCCGACTCTTCGTAACCGCCAACCTCAATGTGCCGCACCTTCCGCCCTCCGCTGTACTTGACCGCGTTGGACAGCAAGTTGCTCCAGACCAGGTGCAGCAGGCTCGGGTCGCCGGAGGATGCAGGAAGGGGGGAGATGAAACATTCGTCGCGATCCCGGATGTCGTCCGGCACGACTTCGTCGTAGGCCGAACGGGCCTGCTCCGTCATGTCGATCCGGGCAATTTTCAGCTCGCCGCGCCCCACCCGCGAAAACTCCAGCAGGTTGGTGATCAGTTCGTCCATCTTCTGGGCATTGTCCCGGACGATGTTGAGCAGGCGCTGACCTTCGGCGGATAGGGCCGCCCCGTGCTCTTCCAGAACAATCCGCGAGAATCCATCGATGGCCCGCAGGGGAGCCCGCAGGTCATGGGACACCGAATAACTGAACGCCTCGAGCTCCCGGTTGGCGGCTCCAAGCTGACTGGTGCGCTCCGTCACCCGCTGTTCAAGTTCGACCGCGTGACGCTGGATTTCTTCATGCAGCAGGGCATTCCTCAACCCCGTCGCCAACTGGTCGGCGAGGGCTTCGAGAAACGTTGCCTGCTGCTCGAAATCCCGTTCCGTGACCGTGGCCAGGGAGAGCACGCCGATAACCTGACTACCGCTGCGTAAAGGAATCGCCGCCAGAGAAATGACCCCGGCCTTCTTGCACTCCTGCCAGGTGCAGCGCGGATCCACCCGGATATCCCGGGAATAAACCGGCCTGCCGCTGGACGCCGCCAAGCCGCACAGACATTCCCCCAGACAGTGGTCCGGGGTGTTGTCATGCTGCAGGCCGCCCTGCTCCGGCGCATGGGCCTGCAAAATCAGGGCATCCCCCTGACACAGGAACAGCAGGGCCAGATCCGGCTTCAGCGTCTCGAGCACCGAATTGACAACCGACTCGGCAACCTGCTCAAAGGCGAGACTGGCGTTGATTTTGCGGGCTGTTTCATAAAGGGCGGCGACCTCAGCGAGCGCAAGCTGCTGGAGCTTCACTTCAATCAGCCTGCGCTCGCAGAGGTCGCGGGCATTCACCACGAAGGCCCCGACCGCCGGATCCTCCAGCAGGTTGGTCACGGTCATGTCGAGCCACAACCAGCGGCCGTCCCGATGGCGGACACGAAAGCGGACCGCCCGGCACTCCCCGGGCAGCCCCTGCAATGATGACAGAACATCCATAAAAATCGGGATATCGACGGGATGAACAATTTCGGCCGGCCCCGTTCCCAGCATCTCTTCGGCCGGGTAGCCGAGGATGCGCATGATCGAATCGCTGGCGTAGCTGATGCGCCCCTGCGGATCAACCCGCAGGATGATGTCGCCGCTTTGTTCAATCATTTTGCGAAACCGGCGCTCGCTGGCCCGCACCAGGCACTCGGCCTCCCGATGGGACAACTTGCGTTCCAGCAGCATGCCGAGCAGCACGGTCACCACCGGATAGACCAGGAGGACCGGAAGGGTGATATTGGCAAGCACCATGCCGGCCATCTCCAAGGGGAGCAGCAGCATGCACAACAGCATGACGACATGCACGACACAGCCGAACATGTACAACTCGATGCGCCCGAAGGTCTTCTGCCACTGGGGTCGATAACGCCGCCACCCCAATCCGATCAGTACCGACGAAGCAATGACGGCCACCCCGGGAACGACACCGGCGCCACCCTGAAAAACCCGAAACAGGGAAGTCATAAGGGCCGCGATAACCGCGGGAATCGCACCAAAAAATAGCGCCGCGACGCTGAGCAGGATTGAACGGGTGTCAAAAAACACCCCCGGGGCAAAATGCAGCGGGTTGAGCATAAGGGTGCCACCGATCGTGCCGATGACAGCGCCGACCAGTAGGTTTTTCAGGGGAAGGAGGCGAGCGGACGGTTGCGGAACCACGTCGTAGAGCGCGCCGAGCGCAAGCAGCAGGGCCGCGTTGGAAACAATAATCCAGATGCCGTCAGCACTCATAAGACTCCACACAGTCGGGGGAGGGGACATTTCAATCCAGGGGACATGTATGGCATACGCGCAATGAGTTTACACTGAATCTCTAACAGATTCAAACCTGAAGCCAGCATTCGGACCGGTTTCTCCATCCTGCACGATGGTCAGTTACCTTATTTTACTGAATAAGTTTTCCCTTGACCATATCCGCCTATGCGGATAGATTGCCCCCATGAAAGACACTGCTCAACTCTTTAAAGCACTTTCCGACGAAACGCGCCTACGCATCCTGGCCCTGCTCACCCATGGCGAGCTCTGCGTCTGTGACCTGATGGCGATTCTTGACCTGCCCCAATCCACCGTCTCCCGCCACCTGGCCTACCTGCGTAGCAACGGCTTGGTGCATGACCGCCGAGCCGGGGTATGGATGTACTATCGTCTGGTCGAAAGCGACGCGACCCTGCAGCGTGAATCGCTGACCCTGCTAGCCCGCTTACTGCCAGCCATGGCCCAGGTTGTCAGCGACCGAACCGCGCTGCAAAAGCGCCGGAAAAAGACAACCGAAGACATGGCTTGCGAGTGAGTTTTTTCAACACCAGGCATCCACTTCTCCGCACTAAGAATATTAGAAAGGATTTCATGTGAGCATAGGCATCGGCATCAACGGCTTCGGCCGCATGGGACGGCTGGCCCTGCGCGCAGCCTGGGACTGACCCGATTTCGAGATCGTAGACATCAACGAAGTGAAGGGCGGCGCCGAGGTGGCAACACACCTGCTCGAATTCGATTCGGTGCACGGCCGCTGGCCGCGAGAGGTCCGCCACGAATCCGACGTCATCCTGATCGACGGCCGGCGAGTCGGCTTCAGCGAATTCAAATCACCCGGCGAAGTTCCCTGGGACGAATCCGGGGTAGACATCGTCATCGAGGCCTCCGGCAAGTTCCGCACTCCGCAGCTGCTGCAGCCCTATTTCGACCGAGGAGTTAAAAACCCCGGTCAAGGAGGGGGCGCTGAATGTCGTCATGGTGCAGCGGGAAATCACCGCCGAAGAGGTCAACCAGCTGTTCCAGCAGGCGGCGGACACTTACTTGAACGGAATCCTCGGTATCGAATATCGCCCGCTGGTTTCCATCGACTTCAAGAGCGATCCCCGCTCGGTAATCGTCGACGCCCCTTCCACCATGGTGGTCAACGGCACCCAGCTCAAGATCTATGCCTGGTACGACAACGAAATGGGCTACGCCAACCGGATGATGGAACTGGCAAAAAAGGTGGCACTCAGCCTGAAAGGCTGACGGCCATGCCCCCGCCCCTGTGACGCCGCCTTCGCTACGTGGAGGTTTTGCGAAACAGGTGGGCAAATGTCTGAGCGAAGCGAGTTTTTGCCCGACCGCAAAACATCTGCGCAGCGCAGGGAACCCGCCGCAGGCGGGCAAGGAGCGGGGTGCGTTTTTCTGCTTACTCTTTTGGCGCACACCAAAAGAGTAAGTCGCCGTCAGGGGGCGAGACCCCTGGGCTTTAAAGATCTTATGGTTTCTCAAAGGGCAAGATATC
>JAQYWA010000497.1 GCA_030145265.1 Desulfuromonas sp.
CGCCAGCAAGGAGCAGGATACCGGCGCCGAGCAGGTCAACCAGGCGATCCAGCAGCTGGATCAGGTTATTCAGCAAAATGCCTCGGCCTCCGAGGAAATGGCTTCGACCTCAGAAGAACTCAGCTCCCAAGCCGAGCAGCTGCAAGACACCATCGCCTTTTTCAAGGTCGATGTTCGGACCGCCAGCGCCAGTCGGCAGTCGAAAAAGCCGGTTGCCGTCAAAGGCAAAGCCATCGCCCAGGTTCCAACAGAGCAGAAACCATCGCCAGTCAAATCCCATGCCAGTAGTGGATTGCTCCTCGACATGGGAAGTGGCAAGGATAAACTCGACGATGAATTCGAGAAATTCTAGGCTTTACTGAGGAAAACCAGGGATCCGGAGCGACATTCGCTGCTCCGGATCCCGTTTCCCGTTCTGAGGTGCGAGGCCATATGACACTGGCGACAAAAGATTTTCAACGCTTGAGCAGCTTCATCTACAACGAGCTGGGGATCAAGATGCCCGACAGCAAGCGGACCATGCTGACAGGGCGCCTGGCCAAGCGGCTGCGGGCCAACGAGTTGGAATCCTTTACCGATTACTGCGATTTCGTCTTCAGTCCCGAAGGGCAGGAACGGGAACTTGTACATCTGCTGGATGTCGTCACCACCAACAAAACCGATTTTTTTCGCGAGCCGGTTCACTATGAACAACTGGTGCAAAAAGTTCTGCCGACGCTGATCAGGGAAAACGGGCTGAACACCGGGAGAAAATACCGAATCTGGAGTGCGGGGTGTTCCACAGGCGAAGAGCCCTATACCCTGTCCATGGTTCTAAGTGAATATGCCGCGAGACAGCCTGCCGGGTTCCCCTTCGAAATCCTCGCCACCGATATTTCGACGCGAGTTCTCGATGTGGCGCGACGCGGGGTCTACCCGGAAACCCGGATTGAACCCATAGCTCAGGGTTTGCGCAGAAAATATCTGCTTCGCGGGAAAGACCGCAGCAACCCGGAGGTTCGGATCGTTCCCGAGTTGCGGTCCCTGGTAAAATTCGGGCGCCTCAATTTCATGGATCGTGAGTTCGGACTCAATGACCCCCTGGACGTCATTTTCTGTCGCAATGTGATCATCTACTTTGACAAGCCGACCCAGGAACAATTGATGGTCAAATTCTGCCGGCACTTGCGGCCGGGCGGTTTTCTCTTTGTAGGGCACTCCGAATCTCTGCAGGGATACGATGTACCGCTGGTACAGGTAGCTCCAACCATTTACCGGAAGGCAAAGTCATGACGACAATGCCGCTGCCCACTTCACACAATTTCCGCCACATCGAACTGCTGCCCCCGCCACGGGGACCACGCAACGTCAGGATAAATTCTGTGTTCGTATCGGTGATGCGGCCCTGATCACCGCTCCCAAGCTAACCACCAACGCGGTGACGTTCGACTGCACAATGAAACGACTGAGGGAAAATATACTGGATAACAAACGCGTGCGTATCAACATCGTCCTAGGAATTCTGTTTACTATCGGGACGATGGTCGTTCTATTTTTATCTGGAGCGGAACCTTTCCAATGGCTGCTGGCGGGGGGGCTTGGCTTGGGCTGGTTGGTCATCATGGCAACCACCTTGCGTGGAGTCTCTGCCCAGGCAGCTCAACAATGGATCAATATCGATGCCCAGGTGGCCGAGTTGAC
>JAQYWA010000077.1 GCA_030145265.1 Desulfuromonas sp.
GTTACCGATCTTTTCCATCTTTTCACCAAGATGGCCACCAGCGGTATCCGGGTCTTCAACCACTACGGCATCCGGCAGCCGGTTGAACCCTCGGTGCCATTTTTTAGCGATCAGCTCAGCGGCCTTGACCGAAGAAACGATAGGCACCAGGGCAACATCGGGGAAATCAGCCGTCAGCCCAGGAAGGCCCAGCGGAAGCCCGGCCCCACTGACGATAATCTTAGCGCCCCCCTCACAGGAGGCACGCACTGTTTCGTCGTAATTGGTCACCGCCACCATACAGTTGGTGCCGATCACCCCATCGGGAGCGATGGCATAGGCCTTGCGGATTTCATCTTTCAGCGCCAGCGGATCGGCGGTAAAGAAATTTTTACCGTCGTAGTGGGGGCTGTTGAGGCCAAGACCGGCGGTGGCGATCAAACCGATACCACCACAGAGGGCAACGTGACCGGCCAGACCAGCGGCCGAAATACGCACGCCCATCCCGCCCTGAATGAGTGGATAGGGGACGGTGTGCTTGCCTATAGTCAAGGGAGAAACCATGCTGAACTCCTTGCGGCCAAAATGCTGCTCTGATAACTGTTGGTATCCATCTATTTTTAAAGGAGCATAACAAAAAACGTGCGAAGCCATTGTAACAATACTGTAAAACCCGCTTTGACAATTCCCTTGTTCGAGCCACTTCTGACATGGTAAACAGGTGCCATGAAAAATATTAAACGCCTAATCAACCCACTTTTTGCACTCATCGGCATCCAGCTGCTCTGGGTCGTGGTGGTGGTTTTCTGGATCGCCTGGTTCATGAAAAGCCACCTCAAGCTGCGGGCCATGGCTGAAAAATACAGCCCCGAACTCCTGCAGGCGGGAACCGACTGGTTCATCCTGGTCGAGGGCATCCTCCTGCTCTGCGCCATTTTGGCCGGCGTTTACGTAATTTTTCTCTATTGGCAGCGGCAGGCCGCCCTGTACCGCGCGCAACGCAACTTCATCGCCCAGGTCACCCACGAACTCAAATCACCCCTCGCCTCCCTGCAACTGCACTTGGAAACCATTCGTCGACGCCGCCCCTCAGCGGAAAAGATGTCGACCTTTCTCGACACCATGCTGGGCGACACGGACCGCCTCAACATCCTGATCAACAATCTGCTCTCCGCACAACGGGTAGAGCAAAAAGGGCTCAAGCTATCCCTCAAACGTGACAACCTGTCCGAATGCGTAAACGACTACTTTCGCAACCGGCAGTTTTCTCTCCCCAAAGCGGGCAAAATGGAACTCGATATCGAGCCCAACCTGTACGCCGACATCGATGTGGAAGCGCTGGAAACCGTTTTTCGCAACCTGCTAGAAAATGCCATCCTCTACTCTTCCGCTCCCCCCAACGTTCAGGTCATCCTGCTACAGCACGGCCGACGGGCTCAACTCACCTTCACTGACCACGGCAAGGGGATTGCCAAAAAAGATCAAAAAAAGGTCTTTCAGATGTTTTATCGGGGCAAGCATCCCGGAGAGACCATCCGCGGCTCGGGACTCGGCCTGTTCATCGTCCGCGCCATCATCCGCCTGCACCGCGGCAAGACCTGGCTCACCAGCGAGGGGCGCGACAAGGGCACCACTGTGCACATCACCCTGCCCCTCAAACCGGGCCCGGACGGGGGGGCGACGCCACAATGAAACTCCACCTGCTGCTAGTCGAGGACGAACCGGGCATCGCCCGGGGACTGGTTTTCAATCTGGAAGAAGAGGGCTTCAAGGTGACCCACGTGGAAACCGGCGAAGAGGCCCTGAACCGGGTCTGGGACGATCATTTCGACTTGGTGATTCTCGATGTCATGCTGCCGGGCATCAGCGGCCTGGAGGTCTGCCAGAAAATCCGCCGCAATGATTCACGACTGCCGATCATCATGCTTACTGCCCGCGGCGAAGAGCAGGACAGGATCGACGGGCTGTCAACTGGGGCCGACGACTACCTGACCAAGCCATTCAGTCTCGACGAATTCATGCTGCGGATCAAGGGGATGCTGCGACGTTCGGAGTGGTACCGCCCCGGCAGCGGACTCGGCCGGAGCTACCGGTTTGGCGACAATGAGGTCAACCTGAAGGAGCAGAAGGCCATGACGGCGCGGGGAGAGATTCCGTTGACCGAGCTTGAGGTGCGGATGCTGCGCACCTTCTTTCAGCAGGAAGGAGAAATCCTGTCAAGAGCCGAACTGCTGACCGCGGTCTGGGGCATGGCGCCCGACACCGAAACCCGGACCCTCGACAACTTCATCGTCCGCATGCGCAAGTACTTCGAAACCGACCCATCCAGCCCGGTCCACTTTCTCACCGTACGGGGTCGAGGCTACCGATTCTCCCGTCTCGGCGGACAATGATAACGGTTCCACAACCAAAACCAAGGTGTCAACGCAAAGACGCAGAGTCGCAATGGAAATCAAAAACATACACAGCTTGTATAAGCTTTTCTCTGCGCCCTTGCGCCACTGCGTTTAAATTTGCCCCCGGATCCTTTGTTTTAGCTACAGGCCCGAATGAAAAAGGGGAGCCGAAGCTCCCCTGTAATCACCCCTTGAGGCGTTCCAGAACTTCGTCCCGGAACGCCTCGAAACCGACCTCGTCGATGTACTTGCCAAGCCGACCACGCTTTTCCTTGGCCTTGAACCACTGGACCACATGATCGATGATCTTCAGGGCTTCTTCATCGGTCGGCACATTCTCAACCAGTTTGTAAGAAAGTCGCGGACGGCTGCCGCCGTTGCCGCCAACCATCACGTTCCACCCATTGGGTGCACCAATCAAACCGAGATCTTTGATACAGGCCTCGCCGCAGTCGTTGGGACAGCCGGACACCCCCATCTTGAACTTCCACGGCAACTGCAGGCCGTGGTAACGTCCATCCATTTCCAACCCGACCTCCACGGAATTCTGCTGCCCGCGCTTACAAAAGGTGGTGCCGGGGCAGATTTTGACCGAACGAACGCACATTCCGATCGCGGCGCCTGGCTTCTCCCCCAGTTCTTCCCATATTTCGTCAAGCTTGCCTTCATCGAGACCAACGATGGCGATACGCTGGGCACTGGTCAGTTTCAATGCATGGGCGCCGTGTTTTTCCGCAACATCGGCAATCTTTCGCAACTGGCCAGGCGACGTGATGCCGCCGGGGATATGGGGAGCTATCGCGTACGTTTCCTTGTCTCGCTGAATGATAGCGCCTTTTTCCAGGATATCTTTCTTCATTCACAAACCTCCACGTGTTCAGTCTACGCAACGACACAATGGCTGCGTCGCCACTCAATTCAGGCTATCGCCTATTAATTCAACAGTCTTTCGACAAGATCGACCAGGGCTGTCAATTTGAAAGGTTTGGCCATATAACCTTCGGCGCCAACCTGCTCTGAACGCCGCTTCTCGGCATCCTGGCTTTTGGCCGTAATCACCAGCACCGGGCAGGCGCAGGTTGCCGGATTGGATTTGAGAATTTCAATGGCTTGGAACCCGTCCATCCCGCCCGGCATCATGACATCCATAATGATCAGGTCGGGAGGATCGGACACCGCCACCTCAATCGCCCGCTCACCGCTTTCCACCGTGAGAATCCGCCGACCATCTTTTCTCAGCGCAATATCCACCAGATGCCGGATATTAGGCTGATCATCCACCACCATGACCGTCTTCATCGCACACCCTTTCCCGAAGAATGTCCTCTTGGTGAAAGTCTAATACAATGCGCAAGCATGCGACAAGATATTTATTATTTATGGGACACAGAGGGGGCTCAGCCCATAAAATTTCCCTTGACACAGGCTAATAAGTCCATTAAATTTAACGGCGCCTAACACCATATCCCTTTCAAGGAGGATTTTTCACCATGAAGAAACTGTTGGTCTTAGTAATGCTCGCCGCCTTTGCCGCTGCTCCCGCTTTCGCTGCAGACGTTTACACCTACGAGGGCAAAGGGGTTTGCACCTTCAATCACAAAGCGCATGCCGACAAGCTCGGCTGCGAAGCTTGTCATCAAGGCGAGCCCGCTAAAATCGAAGTAACCAAAGACAACGCCCACAAAGAAGTCTGCAAAGACTGCCATAAAGCACAGGGCGGCCCGACCAAGTGCAACGAGTGCCACGTCAAGTAATGGCATAGCATTACAGCCGATCCATGAAAGGCCCCGTTTTCGGGGCCTTTTTTTATTGCTTCTCAAATTAACGAACGACAAACACATTTCTCTTTGTTGCAAAGCCCCCCGTGCATGATAAAATTCAGTTGCTTTGCTTCTGATATTTTAATCCAAAGTTGCGCGATTCAAGGCCACGCTGAGGAAGCGCACCCTTGATCCTCGGCGAAACATCAACATGACACGGAGGAACGGATGCCCCAACAACTCGAAATCTACAAATGTTCGATTTGCGGAAATATCGCCGAAGTGCTTCACGCTGGCGCTGGCGAACTGGTCTGCTGCGGCCAGTCGATGCAGCTACTGACGGAAAATACCGTCGATGCGGCCAAAGAAAAGCATGTCCCTGTCATTGAAATGGGAGCGACCTCGATCACCGTCCAGGTCGGCAGCGTCGCCCACCCGATGGAAGAAAAACACTACATCGAATGGATCGAACTGATCGCCGACGGCAAGGTCTACCGGCAGTTCCTCAAGCCGGGGGACAAGCCGGAAGCCACCTTTCTCATCACTGCCAAACAGGTTACCGCCCGCGAATTCTGCAATCTGCACGGGCACTGGTCAGCCAAAGCCTGACCTCGGACTAGGAGGCTGTCGGACTTGACGGGCCGAAACGAAAAATCGGATGGTCGAGACCAGATTTCCGAGGATTTGAGAGCGAATAGCAGGGCTATTCGTCGAAAACCATCGGGGATATAGGCCGATCAGTCGATTTTGCAGTCGGCTCATGTTAAGTCCGATAGCCTCCCAGGAGGCTGTCGTAACGGGCCGAAGCGAAAAGCAGAATGGTTGAGGCCAGATTTCGACGATTTGAGAGCGAATAGCAGGACAATTTGTCAAAAATCGTCGATGACATGGGCCAATCAGTCGATTTTGCAGTCGGTTTATGTGAAATCCGACAGCATTCTAGAACATAAAAAACGCCGGGGACTCATCCAGAGTCCCCGGCGTTTTTCGCTTGAAGTCTCAACCAGTTCAGGAAAGAGCATCGTCAACTTTCTTCTGCAGATCGCGCATATCAAACGGCTTACCGATATAATCGTCGGCTCCCGCTTCAAACGCCGCCTGGCGGTCCTGCTCCTGCACCTTGGCCGTCATGACGACAACCACACAATCCCGGGTACGGGGATCGCCCTTGAGAATTTTTGCCACCTGGTAACCGTCCATCCCCCCCGGCATCATCACATCAAGCAGAATCACATCAGGCTTTTCAGCTCGAGCGAGCACAATCGCCTCCTCGCCACTATCGGCGCACAACAGCAGTCGGTCTTTGGCCTGCAGGATGATTACCAGCAGCTTCTTGACATCGGGCTGATCATCGACAATAAGAATTTTCTTCACAGCCCCCTCCTTTTTTTTCGTAGTCCCCGCCATTCGATGTACCACCACAAGGCTCATCAATTGGGAGATTAAAAAAAACGGTCGTCCCCTTCCCTTTTTCACTCTCCAGCCAGATGTTCCCGCCATGGGCTTCGATAATGTTTCTGGTAATGGTCATTCCGAGCCCCAGCCCTTCGACAGCCGCATTTGAAGCATCAACGCGAAAAAAATTATCAAAAACCCGCTCACACTGTTCCGGGGTCATCCCGATCCCCTGGTCGGCAATAGACAATTGATAGAGCCCCCCGCTCAACTCGCCGGAAATCCGTATCAAACCACCCTCCGGAGAATATTTCACCGCGTTGCTGACAAGATTTTCGAAAACCTGCACCATTTTCTTCGGGTCGATACATATTTCTTCGGGTTCAAGGGACAGGCAAATCTCAAAATGATGTCCGTGGGCAGTTCTCTGGTAGGGCAGAACAACCCTGTCAACCAAGCTGTGAATCTGGCAAAATGACTTCTCCAGGGGTATTTTTCGCCCGGCCTGAATCCGGCTGAGATCGAGAAGATCGTCAACAATTTTAGCCAGATGCTCCGCCTTTTCAAATATGTGCCCAAGCAATTCCATCTGCTGCTTCGGGTCGGTGATCCCATATTGATCCTGATGCATCAGGACCTGGGAAAAACCGAGCACCGAGGTCAGAGGCGTCCGCAACTCGTGAGCCGCCGTCGAAATGAATTCATTTTTCATGCGATCAAGCGCCCGCTCGCTGGTCACGTCGCGCAAGAGGGTAATTACCCCCGTCGCAGCCCCGTCCTTTCCAAGCAAAAGCGAGGAGCGGGACTGCAGGGTCAGCACCTTGCCCCGAGAGTCATCCGGCACGCATATTTCAGCGAAAAAAACCTCGTGATTCCCATCAAGAACATCGTTAGAATACCCTTTCAAAGCAGGAATGACAATAACCTCGTCCAATATCCGACCCGTCACAGTTCGGCCTTTTACCCCAAGCATCCTTTCCGCCTGAGGGTTGATCAGCATAACCCTGCGAGCCAAGTCGGTAACGACCAGCCCTTCGGCCATCGAGGTGATAATCGCTTCAATTTTTTCACGCGACTCCCGGGCGTCGGCCAACGCATGCTGAAGCCCCCGTTCTGCCTCCTTGCGGTCGGTGATATCGAGAATCGACCCGACCACCCCGGCGAACGTGCCATCACTGCGAGAATAAGCGGCTTTATGAAAAAGCACATCTTGGGCTCTGCCACCAGCGACGGTCATGGGCCCTTCGAAAACCTGAGTCCCTCCCTGACGCAACAGCGCTTGATCGGATTCATGATACAGTTGCGCCTGCACCGCCGGGAAAAGGTCATGCACTGTCTTGCCGACAATTGTTCGCTTGGACTGGCCTAAAAATTGTTCTCCAGCGACATTGCAGCCCAGGTAACACCCATCGGCATCCTTGTAATAAATCGGCAAGGGAATAGCATCGATCAGCGTCTGCAGAAACCAGGATTGTTCCCGAAGAGCTTTCTCACTTTTCTTTCGGGAATGGATGTTGTGCAGCAGCAGCGCCATAACGGCCAACACTCCCCAGACAAAGACAATGGCCAGCCAGAATGATTCTTTGCTGATCGCGTAAAATGAAGAGGGCTGATTGATTATCGTGCTGTCTTTGGGGAGGCGGGTGAAATCGACACCGAACCGCTTAAGCTCTTGATAATCGAAGAGATATTGGTTGGCGTCATTACTAATGACGGGAATCGTATCGGGGGACTCGCCATGCAGCACGCGCAATGCCATTTCCCCGGCCAGGGCCCCCTGCTTGTTGGCATCGACCAGCTTGCCACCGACAATCCCGTGGCCCAGGCTTGATCCCCACAGACTGTAGACAGGAACCGGTGACGCCTGCCGGATGAGTCTGGCACTCTCCTCCAGGGGCAACACCTCCCCCCCCTCATAGGTGACAAAACTGCTGACCAGAACCAATTGGCCGGGTTTCAGCCTGGTTAACCTGGCAGCCAACACGTCAATGGCCAGATTTTCCCAGAACGAAAATCGGACTTTATCCTGAAATTCAGGCAGAAACAACAGAACCCGCTCTTTCATCAACCGACCGGTCACCTCCCGGGTATTGCCGACAACAATAATCTCCTCGGTCTCAGGATGAAGAACGAGCGCCACCTGGAGCGTACCACGAACGGAAGTCACTTCGGCGACCCCGGTAACCCCGTCGAGTCCGGCGATCATCGAAGGCTGATAGTTGTTGAGACCGCAGAACACGACGGGAACGCCGCGGAACAGGTCGCGGCGATGCTTTATGACGAAATTAAACGCATCATTGTCAGAGGCGAGAATCAGGTCGAATGAGAGTTCGGCAAGTTTGTGGGTCAACACACCCTCGAGGATGCGGGCAAGATACTCTTCACTGTGGTAGCGCTTGGTGTCCATGTATTCGACATGGACACGGATATCTTCCTCGGCCCGAGCCAAGACGTCTTCCACGCCAGCCATCATACCGGCGGTCCATTCGTAGCCGGGGTCGTAGGAATTCAGCACCAGGACTCGTTTCTGCTCTCCCGCAGCGTCCCCCGCCCCGAATAGAATTAATGCGACGGCAACCCAAAAAGAAAAACCCAGGCCGCGCTGATGACGGCCGAAACGGCAACGACGAAGGTCAATATCTGCAACTCTTGCGTTCATGCCTTGATCACCTCGCTAACCTGTCGTGCGCGGGACTTCATCGGCTTGACAGCCCCTGAACAGTCATTCTCTCCAGGAAAAACCAACCGCTCCACCCTAAATAATAGAACAATGTTGCAAAAAATCAATGTTTAATTAAAAAACGGTCCAAGCGCCCCACGAGATCAATTAACTGCAACTTTGGGCCGAAAAAACCGTATCCGCAGTTTCCGCAAACTACCCGAGTGCCTGATTTTTCGCTTCGGCCCGCCATGCCCGACAG
>JAQYWA010000498.1 GCA_030145265.1 Desulfuromonas sp.
AGTTCGGTTAGGGTAGCACCATAACGAACACGGAAATAACCGATACCCCATATACAGGAGCAAAAACATGATCAGAGAAATCGTAAAAATCGACGAAGATAAATGCAACGGTTGTGGCGACTGCGTTCCCGGTTGTGCCGAGGGAGCGATCCAGATTATCGACGGCAAGGCGAAGCTGATTTCCGATAACCTCTGCGATGGCCTCGGGGCCTGCCTCGGCCACTGTCCGATGGATGCCATCACCATCGAGAAGCGCGCGGCCGATGAATTCGATGAAGAAGCTGTTGAACAGCACCTCGGCAAGTCCCATGCGCCTGCCGCTGCCCACGGGCAGGGAGGATGTCCTTCGGCCCAGATACAGAGCTTTGGTGGTTGTCCTTCGGCCAAGTTGATGAACTTTGACAGCAAGCCCGAGCCCGCCGCAGAAGAGATCGGATCGCGCCAGTCGCAATTGCGTCAGTGGCCGGTACAGATGACCCTGGTGCCGCCGACCGCGCCGTTTCTCAACGATGCCGACCTGCTTCTGGCGGCGGACTGCACCCCGTTCGCCTATGCCGATTTCCACAAGGATTTACTCAAGGACAAGGCTCTGCTGATCGGATGCCCCAAGCTCGACGACGGCCAAGCCTACCTGCAGAAGCTGACCGCCATGCTGAAGCAGAACACCATCCGCCGGTTGACCGTCGTCCACATGGAAGTTCCCTGCTGTTCCGGGCTGGTTGCCATCGCCCGCCAGGCCCTCGCTGCCAGCGGCAAGGACATCCCTTTCGAGATGATCTGCATCGGCATTAAGGGTGATCGTAAATAAGTCAGGTAAGTACGTAAATCGATGTTTATGGCGGGTCGAAACGGATGTTTCGACCCGCTTTTTGTATGTTTCTTGACAGTTGGGAGATGTCATTCTATATTTTGGGCGCTCGGATTTCTGTCGCAGACACTGGCCTGGGCGAGATGATCGATGGACCTTGTTTTGAGAAAGATGGAACGAATATGAGCGTCGAACCGGAAAGGGGCCTGAAAAAAGGTCTGGTCCAGATATATACCGGCAATGGGAAGGGCAAGACCACGGCATCGCTGGGTTTGGCATTTCGCGCGGCCGGCCATGATTTCAGGGTTTATGTCATGCAGTTTATGAAGGGGCAGACCCTGTACGGCGAGCTCGAAGCTGCCCGGCGCCTGGGTCCGAACATCACCATCGAACAGGTGGGACGCAAGGCATTTGTCTCTCGCGAGCCCGACCCGCAAGATCTTGAACTGGCGCTCGAGGCTTTTGCCCGCGCCAGGACCCTGGTCACCTCGGGGGATTACGACCTGGTGGTGCTCGACGAACTGAACTGTGTCGTCGACTATGGGTTGATTCCTCTCGAAGAGGTGAAATCGATGATCCGCGACAAGGCTCCCCATACCGAACTGGTGATGACCGGTCGCGGCGTTCATCCCGACATCATCGAAATGGCCGACCTGGTGACCGAAATGCGGGAGATCAAGCACTATTACAATGCCGGGCAACCGGCCCGCAAGGGGATTGAATCATAGCTTGATGCATCCGATTGTAACGGGCAGGGGAGCAAATTGCCGTTGACAGTCGGGTGACAACTTGGTATAAGTTGCAACCTCAAAAGGGCGTTTAGCTCAGTGGGAGAGCACTGCCTTCACACGGCAGGGGTCACTGGTTC